>JAIRMF010000094.1 GCA_031258895.1 Dysgonamonadaceae bacterium
CCGTCGTATTCAAAGTCGCAGTTCTTCCAGTCCTCGTCTATACGTACGTAAGTCTCCCCGATCTTCCTGACAATCCAGTCTTTTATGACGGCGTCCTGTTTCTCACTCTCAACCATCGACCTTAATGCCTGGAAATCCTCCGACAAACTCGCCTTATGACCCACTATCCGTGATTTAAGCTTCACAATCGCAGCAACTTCCTTGCCCCTCTTATTCAACATCATGAACGGCCTCGAAACCTCGCCGACCTGCATCGTGTCTATCGTCCTGCCAACTTCAGGAGGTAATTCGTCCAGCTCGAAACGCGACGTCCCCGTCCGATCAGACATTACGTCCTCATCATGCGGACTGTTTACCATCAATCCCTTATTGTTGCGTGTATCGCGATCGTGCGAATAAAATCCAGCCGCCTGCTCAAACGTAAGCTTGCCGCTCAAAATGTCACCGCGAAGAGTATCCAACCGCAACTTCGCCCCCTCAAACTCCTCAGGCGTAACATACGGCTTCAAAAGAAGATGACGACAGTTTATACGATCGCCCCGCTTCTCAATCAATTGAATAATGTGAAAACCGTACTCCGTCTCTACAATACGCGAAACACGACGAGAATCGTTCAAATCAAACGCCACCGCGGCAAACTCGGGGATAAACTGACCCTTCCCGCGAAACCCAAGCTCCCCGCCAAACGCCGCCGATCCATTGTCCTGCGAATACAAACGGGCAAGAGTAGAAAACTGCTTCTCCCCCTTAATAACCTGCTCGCTATACTCCCGCAGCTTGCGCTTGATCTCGTCTATCTCCTCAAGTGAAACCTTCGGCTCAAAAGTGATGATCTCAACTTCTACCGTCGTGGGAATGTAAGGCAAACTGTCCTGCGGAATACGCCGAAAAAAATTCCTCACCTCCGACGGACTTACCTTTATGTTCTCTATCAACGTGCCCTGCATCCGCTGCACCAAAAACTGCTCCTTAACCGATAACCGTAACTCGTCGCGATACTGAGAAACCGGCTTCCCCAGCCACTCCTCAAGCTTGTCCTGAGAACCGGCATTCTTTATGTCATTGTTGAGCTTCTGTTCTACATACTGGAAAACATTCGAATCCGGTACATCAAGACTGTCTATCTTCGCCTGATGCAAAAATAACTTCTGTACGGCAATCTGCTCGGGTATCTTGCAGTAAGGATCGCCCTCAATCTCCTGACGAAACGTCTGCATCTGAAGACGCATGTTCTCAACGTCCGACAACAATACAGCATCGTCCCCAACTATCCATATAACCTGATCTATCACGCCGTCTTCAGACTCAACCGCCGACAGAAAACAAACAGTCAATAAACCTGCAAACAAAATTTTCTTCATCTCTAAAACAGTTACATCGTTTATGGTACATCACAAAAGTACAATCCGACAAAAATAGCACCCATAGAAAAATTCAATCCCCCTCAATAAAAATGAATCTCACCCCGCTTAAGAGCACGCTCATATATCTCGTTTTCCGTCTCTCTCAAAAATTCGTTCCTCCGCAAGAAAAATCCCGAATCCAAAGCGCTGCCCTCAAAACGTTCGTCAAGCAACTGTTCCTGATAGCGAAAAACAAGCAACGAACGACGGTAACGTTCTACCATGAGATCTATCTGTTCAATATCACGGACATTCCTGCCGGCAATATCGTAAACCAACTCGTCAATAACCCAGCGACGTACAAAATGTTCGGCCGCTACAATACTGTCACTCGAAGAGATACCTTGCGGAATGCTCCGTTCCAATTCGTAGCGATAAAGAACCGAACCGTTAACCCTGACAACCGGAACGTCACCCGTCGCCCCCTCACCGCATGAAACAAACAGCGTAAGTACGGCAACAAAACCGAATATCGCTCTGAAATCCGACAAAAACTTTTTGTAAATGATTAGTTAATAGATTCAAGCGCCTCCCGATAAATCTTAACCGGATACTTATCGTTCAAACGTTCTATCCAAAGCTTTTCCAGGTAATCCTGATAGTCAATGATAATAGGATTCTTAACGTCCTCCGGTGATTCAGGCGCTTTCAAAGTCTTTCCTATCAGTAAAAAATCACTGAAATTTTCCGGAAATTCAACATCGCCCGACTTGAAAATCTTCCTGTCGACAAAAATATTATCGCCTTTCGCAAATAAACCTTTCTCAACCTTAACGTATGACACCTCGCCTACATTGAAGTTTTCAAGTGCATACCGAACAGCCTCCTCCGGCTGCATCTTCGCAGTCTGCTTCCGAAGTTGCTTCGCAGTCTCCTCGTCCTTAGTCAATACAACATAACCCTTGAACCTGGGCGAGTCCCATGCATACTTTTCTCGATTCGCAGCAAAAAAATCGGCTAAACCCGCCGAATCGGTCGATGCTTTATTCCATATTTCACGGTTCTTAATCTCAAAGAGAATGATTCCATCGCGATATTCCTGCATAAGGTTGCGAAACTCCGGATATCGATCCTCCAAATTAGCATCCCTTTCCTTGATGATGGACTGATATTCATAATTTTCCAAACGGTCCGCAAGGAATTCGGTAGAAAGTGTGTAGGGCGAATGGTTGTTCGTCTTCATATATTCGGCAAAATCCGCAACGGTAAAACGTCTGTCGCCAACACTGAACAACTCGCTGGTATCACCGCTGATAGTGTCGTAATATTCCGCATCGGAAGGATATATCGTCTCTGATAACGACAGTAAATCCCCATAAGCAGCTTCGTTTTTCCGGAAATAGTTCTCCTGTTTCAACCGTTCGATGGCACGGCGGTGCAAAGGAATAAAATATCCGTAACCGAAAAGCTGATTCTTTATGATGTCCTTCTTCTCTTCATACGAGGCAGGCTCTCTCGTCTCTATCAGTTTAGCTATGTGAAATCCGAAATCAGTACGGAAAGGATGCGATATCTCATTCTCTTTTAAATTTTCCACTGTCTTCCAAAACTCGGGAACAGTGCGATGAAGTTCTATCCAGCCAAGGTCGCCAGAAGGCACTCTGTCTTCAGAATATTCTGCGGCAATCTCCTTGAAATCAGCCCCCCCGACAATCTTATCGTATGCCTCATGTATTCTCCTTTCCTTATCTTCAATACCGTGTACGCATCCTTCTTTATCTACACGGACAAGGATATGCGCAACGTGATATTCGCCCGTATACGGCTGCTTTTCTTCAACCTTGACGATATGATATCCCCAATTTGAACGTACTATGCCTGTCTCTCCTGCGGGAATCGCGAATGCGCCTTGTTCAAGTCGGTAATTGAGATTCATACCCGAAAACCAGCCTATCGTGCCGTTTTGAACTTTACTCTGTGTATCGTCGGAATATTTTTCAACCAGATCGGCGAATTTGACGCCTTTCCTCTTAAGCTGATTCCGAATATCCTGTGCCTTTTTGTAAAGTTCGACAGTATCCGATGCAAGAGGTTTCATACTGTTGGGGTATCCCGGAAAAGCAATGAGTATATGGCTTAATTTAACTAATTGCCCCATGTGCTCATACTCCTGACGAATAAGAAATTCATCTGTCTCCAAGTCGGTCAGGTAGGGTTTCGCCAACTGCTCCCGGTAATCGGCAAGCTCCACATGAAAGGCCTGCGTAGTGTCAATCTTCTGAGCTTCACCCTCCGCAATCCACAGTTTGAAGTTTTTGAACAAATCAACGTACTCGTCAATTGTTTTCTTTTCGACAGTCTCCTCCGTATTGTTTTTACTGTAACTGTAAAGAAATTCCGACTTGTGAATATCTTTCCCGTTAACAGTCATAACGACAGGGTCATTGTTCTGTGCTCCGGCCGGAAAATAAAATGCAAGCAGAAGAATAAAAAGATAGGAATGTCTTTTCATAATCATTATTTTATTATCGTTTATACTATTTGTATAGAATATTAATCACCCCTAAAGAACGTTTGAATTACATGTTTATTGTATCCGCATAGCAACTGCGAAACACTCTTTTATCAAGTCTTATTGCCTCGTTGTTTCCCACGATTTCCCCTGTCTGCAAATCAATGCTCAGTAATTTTTTACCGCTTCGGTATGACAGGTTCGCAAGATTTATCATCGTTGCACTCAAAACTCCCTGCTCAAGAGGTGAATTTGGGGTTTTACGGGAACGGATGCATTCTATAAAATTGCGATGATGTTCCTTGTCGGGAAATTGGCCGACGCCTTCGGCGATGATGTCAAAATTATTGCCACCGAACACTTGCCAGCCGCCGCCGTGTCGTCCGAGGAACATTACTCCCTTTGTGCCGTAAATCTCGATGCGAGTAGAATTGCTTCTCCATTCGGGGAAACGGTCGCTGAAACGTACTTCATTTGACGTTTTACTCATGTAGTCGCCGTATTGTGAAGATTCGAGGCTGATGACGTAATCACCCATATCGAATACGACTGTCTGGTTATCCGGGATTTCACGTCTGTCATTGAAAACGACTCTCCCGCCCGCACAGAATACATTTCGAGGTAATGAGGGATCACCCAAGACCATTCGGGCTAGGTCGATAATATGCGATGCGTCGCCCGACATTGCCGCACCGCCGGAATATGCCCACCAGTCGTACCAGCCCTTGTGGCGCGAGACGTTGTACGGAACCAAAGGTGCGGGACCGAGCCACATGTCCCAATCAAGCCCGTCGGGTACCGGTTCGTCTTCCTTTAGAACCCACTGCCGTGAGCCGGGCAACATACAATATGCTTTCACGGTGACTATTTGTCCCAATTTTCCGTCTGTTATGTAATCACGTGCGGAAAAGGCATAATCGGCGCTACGGTTTTGTGTTCCGCACTGCACGATACATTTGTTTTGTGCTGCGGCTTCGAGCATTTTTCTGCCCTCTTCGGTGGTAAGACAGATATTTTTTTCTACATAGACGTCTTTTCCCGCATGGCAAGCCCGGATTGTGGCCAATGCGTGCCAATGTTCGGGAGTTGTGATTACGACGGCATCTACGTCTCCGTCTGCAAAGACATCCTGCATATCGCGAACGTACAACGGATCGTAACCTTGGAGTTTGGATAATTCCCGAATGATATTTCCCCCTCGTGTACTATCAACATCGCATATATACTTCACCTCAACTCCCGGTGCATGCCGCACCATACTCCTGATAACTCCACTACCGCGCCCTCCCGCACCTATTAGGGCAAGTACTACTTTACTGTTCGTCGTTCCCATTCCGCATCACAATTATCCTCAAACATTTTCCGGCATCTCGTACCCTTTCCTGTAATAGCCTTTTGCAATGACGTTCGCCTCTTCGCTGTTTGTAAACTTTTCGGTAGCAGGATCGAAGAGCAGTTGTTTGTTACCAACGCGGTATGCAGTATTTCCGAGATGAACGAGGACTGCGCTGCGGTGACATTCTTCCGCATTGCCGTTCGGCTGTTTACGGGAGCGCAGAGATTCGATAAAATTGATTTGATGCTCTTTATCGGGATGTATACCACCTTCTTGCGCGACGATTTCGTTATTCGGGCCGAGCACCTGCCAACCGCCACCATGCCGGCCGAGGTACATCAAACCTTCCGTACCGTATATTTCCGTCCTTGTGGAGTTATTGCGCCAGTTAGGAAATTTTGTCGGGTCCATTCTTATGTCGCCAGGGGTTTTGGTCATGTAATCGGTCGCGCAGGCGTTATCGCAGGAGAGTGTGAATGTAGCGAAGTCGTATACGATGGATTGGTATTCGGGTGTTTCGCGGGTACCTCCGAAGATGTGGTTTCCACCCCAGCCGTAGACCGATTTCGGGTGTCCCGGGTCGCCGATAACGAATCTGGCGAGGTCCATGACGTGGGATGCATCGTCGGCGAGCCCACCACCGGAGTAAGCCCAATAACTCAGCCAGTCGCCGCGTCCGTTTTCGTCGACGATTGACGGGCTGAAGCCGCGCATAGGTGCGGGACCAAGCCATTTATCCCAGTCAAGCCAAGCGGGTACGGGTGTTTCGGGTTTTTCTTCCCATTTGCCGCCTCCCAGCATGTTGTAACATTTCACGGCAACGATTTTGCCTAATTTCCCGTTTGCAATGTACTGGCGGGCGGACAGAGCATACGGTGCGCTACGGTTTTGGAATCCGACCTGCACGATGCGCTTGTATTTGTTGGCGGCTTCCACCATCTTACGTCCTTCCATGATATTGATGGAGGGATTTTTTTCCACATAGACGTCTTTTCCTGCCTGACAGGCTAGGACGGTCGCGAGCATGTGCCAGTGTTCTGGGGTTGCGATCCATACGGCGTCGATGTCTTTGTCGTCGAAAATTTCCTTCATGTCTTCGACTTGTTTCGAGGTGTATCCCAACGTTTTTTCGATTTCGGACGCCGCTTTACCGAGTTTGGTCTTGTTAACGTCGCAGACTGTTTTGATCACGATGTTCTCGTTGATCTTGCAACAGTTGACGATACATCCTAATCCTCGTCCACCGCAGCCTATGAGGGCGAGCGTGATACGGTCGTTAGCGCCTTTGCACGAGGAAGTACCGAGAAATACGTTAGCACCGATCGCCATACCTGCGGAGGCCAATACTCCGCGTCTTATAAATTTTCGTCTGTCCATAAATACTATTTTATCAAATTGAAATAAATGATTTGCAAAGGTAAATTATTTTTTTGAGAACCACAAAGAATTTTATAGGTAACATTAGGGCTGACGGATCTAATTTTTCAGAAGGTTACAGAGATAGTTGTTCTATCCGGCTTTTAATTGCTTCCCCCTGACGCCGACTTTGGTTGTTTTTTCGTTTTTAAGCAGATTCAAAGCGATACGGTTGTCTTCATTAAGGGCCACGTCAAGCACCCAGTGCAGGGAATTTTCTATCGACCAGTGATAACGAACGGCATTGTTGATCAATTTTGCATCCGCTTTAAGAGAGGTAATGTA
>JAIRMF010000017.1 GCA_031258895.1 Dysgonamonadaceae bacterium
CCGGATTGGGAAGCCCCATTTCCGGATTGGGAAGCCCCATTCTCGGATTGGGAAGCCCCATTTCCGGATTGGGAAGCCCCATTCTCGGATTGGGAAGCCCCATTCTCGGATTGGGAAGCCCCTATTTCGTTTTTGGACTCTCCTGTTTCTTGTTTAAAATCCCCTTTTTTATTTTGGGAGTCCCCGTCTTCTTGTTTAAAATCCCCATTCTCGGATTGGGAAGCCACGTTATCGTTTTTGGACTCTCCGGTTTTGTTTGTTTCGACCTTTGATGCTTTAAATTTTCTTGCAGGTCCATCCATTCGTGGTTTCTCTGTCCTTCTGGACTCTTCGATCTTTTTTATTGGAAGGTCAAAGCATATTTCTGGAAGTTCCATAACCATTTCGGGAAGTCCGGATTTTATTCCGGTTGGGGATGCTATAATTATGTTGTACACTAAATTTAATGTTGGAGACACAGGTTTCTTTTTCTTTCCCATAATATAATTTTGTTATATCCCGATTTTACTTTTTATTGTTTTTAAAAGCTTTAAGGGTATTAAATTCCTTAATTTCTCTTTCCTTAATTGCCTTAATGTCCTTAATGATCTTAATTATCTTTTCTTTAATTATATTAAGGGCCTTAATATCCTTATTGTTTAAAACCCCAATGACCTTGATGGCCTTAATAATCTTATTGTTTAAAACCCCCTTGTAATTTTTTCCTTCTATTAATGATATTGGGTCGTAAATTTTTGTTTGAGGGTGCAAAGGTATATAAAAAAAGTTATCCCTACAAATATTTTTTTCAATAATATTTGTGAGATGGTTAAATTTTTTCTGTTTTGGGAGGAAAATATTCGCTGAATGGCCGATTTTTTCCGGCTTCGGGACGAAAAAAACTGTGAGACGGGTAGATTTTTTTTGTTTCGGGAGGAAAGAAACCGCGAGATGCTTAGCTTTTTAAAATTTCGGGAGGAAAGAAAATCACCTTATCCCGCGCCTGTTCAACGCTTCGCGATACTTCTGCGCGTTACGGTTATGCTCTTTTAATGTTGAGGCAAAATTTGTCCGGCCAGACAAATCGGAATCCGCTACCATGTAAAGATAATTGTGATGCGCGTAATTCAAAACCGCTTCAATGGCGGTAACAGACGGTATGCGGATAGGGCCGGGAGGCAAGCCGGTATGGCGATACGTGTTGTAGGGAGAATCAACGTCAAGATGGACGTGAAGAATCCGCCGAAGGCTAAAATCACCCACAGCAAACTTAACCGTAGGGTCGGCCTGGAGAGGCATACCACGACGTAAACGATTGATATACAAACCGGCAATAACCGGATAATCCTCCCGGACAGCCGTCTCCTCCTCAACAATAGAGGCAAGAACAGATACCTCTTCCGGCAACAAAGGAATCCCATAAGCTTTCGAAATTCGCTCCCCATTCCAAAAACGACGGTGCTCATGCGCCAGCTTGACAATAAAATTTTTGGCGGAAACGTTCCAATACATCTCATATGTGTCGGGAATAAAAAGCGTCAGGATGTTCGATGTGTCAAGCTCGAACATGCTGCAAAACTCAATGTCGTTCATTTTTTCCAAAAGCTCGTCCCGGTCAAACATCAACTGCTCAGAAATCCGGTCCGCGAAATCGGTCTTCAAACGAACGCCCTGAAAAGTCACATTAACCGGAGTCTGCTCCCCGTTACGGAAAATCCGTAGCACATCAAACAAAGAAAAAGACTGGGAAAGGACATAACGACCCGTCCGTAACTTGTTAACATCTAATTTGATGACAGATGCGAAACAACGAAAAACACCCCCATACCGCATGCCCGCTTCAGATTCCAACTTCGTCACAAGAGCCGGAAAATCGGTCTTATCATCAACAAAAATATCGACGTCGCGTCTAATATTAAAAACAGGAGTAAAAAGCAGGTAGTTAACCACCAAACAAAATATCACAAAAACAGTCAAAAATACAGGTAAAAAACCAGCCAAAACGGCAGGCCTATTAGTTCGTTTCTTAATCATATGTGAAAAAATTTTATGCAAATATATAAAAATCTCAAAACTGTACTCACAATTCAAAAAAAAATAGTACCTTTGCACCGGATTTTTTCTGAAAACCAAACAAAAGCTCTATAAAAAACCGTCCGAAAAACGTCGGGAAGTGTGGGTGAGTGGCTTAAACCAACAGTTTGCTAAACTGTCGTGCGGGAAACCGCACCACGCGTTCGAATCGCGTCACTTCCGCTAAACGTTCAGTCCGAATACCAAATACCGGACGCCATTATTCCCCCTCTTTTCTCAAATATGAAAAAAATATTCCTCCTCAGCATCCTCCTCCTCAATCTCAACGCCTGCAGCAAAGGGCAAAACGTCTTCCGATACCCGGAATACATCGGAATAACAATCCCCGACGAAACCCGAATGGAATTCGTCAAACTAAACATGGCGCTCGCTAACATCATGAATGCCTACGTCGACACCCTCAACACAAAAAAAACAGTCGAAGACGCCATAGTCGGTATGCTCGAAAAACTCGATCCGCACTCAAACTACCTCACTCCCGAAGAAGTCAGGGAAATGAACGAACCGCTGCAAGGAAATTTCGACGGAATAGGCGTCCAGTTCAACATGCTCACCGACACCCTTAACGTCGTACAGGTGATCCCGGGCGGGCCCTCCGAAAAAGTCGGAATAACCGTCGGCGACAAAATAATGTTCATCAATGATACCCTCGTTGCCGGCGTAAAACTTAAAAATACCGACATAATGGCCAAACTGCGCGGAAAAAAAGGAACCACTGTCAACGTAAAAATACAGCGAAACAAAAACCCGGAACTGCTGACATTCAGTATCGTCCGAGACAAGATACCTATATATAGTATAGACGCCGCATACATGATCGACAAAGAAACGGGATACATCAAAATTAACCGGTTCGCCGCCACAACTTACGATGAGTTCATAAAAGCAATCAACAAACTCAAAACAAACGGCATGAACAACCTCATCCTCGACCTGCAAGGTAACGGCGGAGGTTACTTAGGTACCGCAATACAAATCGCTAACGAATTCCTCAAACGCGGAAGTCTGATAGTCTACACCGAAGGCGTCCACCAGCCCAGAGAAGACCAAAACGCATCCGCAAACGGTCAATTCGAAAAAGGTCGGCTCGTGCTAATCGTCGACGAATCCTCCGCCTCGGCAAGCGAAATAGTATCAGGAGCCATCCAGGATTGGGATAGAGGAGTCATCGTCGGACGACGTACCTTCGGAAAAGGCCTCGTCCAACGTCCGCTAATGCTGCCCGACGGCTCAATGATCCGACTTACCGTCGCACGATACTACACCCCCACCGGACGCTCCATCCAAAAACATTACGAAAACGGAAATACCGACGCATACAACCACGACCTGATAAACCGCTACAACTACGGCGAACTGCTCTCCGCAGACAGTATCCACTTTCCCGATTCACTCAAATACAATACCCTCCTCAACAAAAGAACCGTCTACGGCGGCGGCGGTATCATGCCCGACCGGTTCGTCCCCATCGACACAACATTCAACACCCGCCTGATGCGTGAATTGAGCGGCTACGGAATCGTCTACAAATTCGTACAGCATTACTTAGACGACCACCGTAAAGTCTTCCAAAGCAATTTCTCCGATTTCGATACCTACAACGCAAAATTCTCCGTCACCGACGAGCTTATGTCCGACCTTATCGACTATTACCGCCACGACAGAGCAAATGCAGTAAAAGATGCATCCGATACCGACACAACTAAACAGGAAGGACTTACTGATGAACAGATCCGTACCGACCTTGAACGTTCGGAAGGCGTAATTCGCGCCCAGATCAAATCGCTATTCGCACGGAATTTATTCGGTGAGAGCGAATACTATCAAATAATCAACAACCGGATAAACGCATACACCGAGGCGATAAGAATCATCAACAACGAAAAGGATTATAAGAAACTACTCTCCGAATAGGAAAAAAAAGACGAAAAACAATTCATGTTCGAAGTATCTGAAAAATTAGCATCTCTATCCCCCTCCGAGACATTGGCCATGTCTCAGCGCAGCGGTGAATTGAAAGCCCAGGGGATTGACGTCATAAATCTCAGCGTAGGGGAACCTGACTTCCTCACTCCCGACCATATCAAGCTGGCGGCACAAAAAGCGATTGACGAAAATTATTCATTCTATTCACCTGTTTCCGGATATCTTTCTCTTCGTAAAGCTATCGCCAAAAAGCTTAAAGAGGAGAACGGGTTTGATTACCGGCCCGAGCAAATTGTTTGTTCCAACGGGGCAAAGCAGGCTATATGTAACGTATTGATTTCGATAGTTAATCCCGGTGACGAAGTAATCATACCGGCGCCGTATTGGGTAAGTTACGTTGAGATGGTAAAGCTTGCGGGGGGTTCGAGCACCGTCCTCACTGCCGGCATTGAGCAGGGCTACAAGATTACATCCGAACAATTGGAGTCGGCAATTACGCCGTCTACTAAGGCATTCATATTGTGTTCGCCGTCCAACCCTACGGGAGCCGTTTATTCCCGGGAAGAACTCTGCGGATTCGCAGACGTACTTTCGAGATATCCCGAAGTTGTCGTTATCTCCGACGAAATTTACGAACATATCAACTATACCGGCAAACACGAGAGCATAGCTCAGTTTGAATCTCTTGCCGACCGGACGGTAATCGTGAACGGGGTTTCGAAAGCTTACGCGATGACAGGCTGGCGTCTCGGGTGGATAGCTGCACCCGAGTGGATTGCGTCGGCATGTAACAAGTTGCAGGGACAATATACGTCCGGTCCGAGCAGTATCGCACAAAAAGCTGCGGAAGCCGCTTATGCCGGTTCTCAGGACTGTGTGGTTATGATGCGGGATGCGTTTTGCCGTCGTCGGGATCTTATGGTTTCTCTTATCAGTGACATTCCTCACGCAAGAGTTACCGTACCTGACGGTGCATTCTATATGTTTCCCGATTTTGGACATTACATCGGCAAAACATTTCGTGGCAGGGAGATTCTTAATTCCGCCGACCTTGCGACATATCTTCTGGAAGAGGCTCACGTCGCCTCAGTCGGTGGTCTTGCCTTCGGCGCGCCGAACTGCATCCGCTTCTCTTACGCTCTATGCGATAACGACCTGATAAAAGCTATGGAGCGAATAAAAGACGCACTCGCGAAACTGTCGTGATGACAGGTGGGGCTATAATAATGACAAGCAGAGCTATTACGATGACGGGCAGGGCTGTAATAATGTAGGCGGGGGCGGCAAATTTTCCACAGAGTTTAGATGCGAAATAAGAAGAAAGTTTTAATCAATCTGACCGGATTTGGGAATGTACATTTCGGATTCGGTCAGGTTGCATCCGGTTTTGCGAAATATCTGCGGGCGGCTTTGCCGGACGACCTGGAATTTGTTTTTCTCTTCCGCGGTTCTTACGTTGGGCGTCCGGACGACGGTATAAAGTACGTTCGGCTTCGCTGGTTTCACCGGTATTTTCCTTTTTTCCTGCCCGCGGTCGATGTATGGCACGATATTCATCAATATTGTAAGGTATCTCCCTGGAGTGGCCGGACGAAACGTATTCTTACCGTTCACGATCTTAATTTTTTATACGAAAAACCACCGAAAAAGGCCCGGAAATACCTTTGTAAACTGCGGCGGAAAGCTGCATCCGCAGACGTTTTAACGGCTATCTCGGAATTTACTGCCGAAGATATCAGGACGCATCTTAATGTCGGACAAAAACAGGTTCGAGTTATATATAATGGAGTCGAAAATCTTCGGGATCTGCCGGAAGTTCGCCCGTCGTTCGTTGCCGATCCCGGGCGCAAGTTCTTTTTCACAATCGGTCAGGTCAGAAGGAAGAAGAATTTTCATGTATTGCTCGACGCGATGCGGTCATTCCCCGATACCGACCTTTATATCGTCGGGGAACGGGACGGATTCTATGCGGAACAAATTTTTGCGCGAATAGCCGGGGAAAATATCCGGAACGTTTTTTTGGTCGGCGTCTGTACTGAGTCGGAAAAGGTCTGGCTGTACCGTCATTGTCACGCGTTTCTTTTCCCATCTCTTTTCGAAGGCTTCGGATTACCGGTAGTTGAGGCTATGCAGTTCGGGAAACCTGTTTTTGCCGCCCGGTCTACAAGTCTGCCCGAGATATGCGGAGGTCATGCCTTCCTGTGGGAACGTTTTGAGCCGGAATATCTTTCGGAAAGCATAAAAGATTTTTTAAAAGTTTTTTATGCCGACGAAAAAAGAGCGGAAGATGAAATGAAATACGCCGATACTTTTGATTATGGTACGAACGTTGAGGCATATGTCAATCTGTATCGGGCTTTAGCGCAAGGAGAATAAAAATATTTCCGCCCTACCCGACGGCAATATCCGCAAGCATTTTTATCCGGAAAAACATGACAAATAAAAAAACTCAAAGTTTTTTTCAATAAATTGCATGTGTTATAAAAAAAACAACTATCTTTGCGGAATAATCAAAAACATCTTTAACAATCAAAAAGAAATTACTATGAATTCAATCATTGAATCAGGAATGAACACCTACACTGGTAACTTTAACCTCTTAATCAGTGTCTGTACCGAGTTCGGGCCGGCCTATAACCCTGCGCCCCAAAAATTGACGCTGCAATCCCTGAAAGAGCAAAGCGTGCACGTCCGAGACGCCATAAACCTCGTGGATAATTGCGTGAAGCCCGCCCTGGATACCGAAAGCGCAAGGCACAAGATATTCGCACTCCTCCCCCCGCTCGCAACGCGCGTCCAGGCGGCCGCAACAGTCCTCGGACTGTCCGAAGCGGTCATCGTCCGTATCAAAGAAATCGTTAGAAAAATACGCGGGAAACGTAAACATAAACTGAAACTCGAAACCGAGGAAAACGGGCTCGAAATCAAAAAACACATATCAGTCTCCCAGCGCAGCTTTAACGAACAAATAGAACACTTCACCCAGATAATAGCCCTCGTGATGGCAGAACCGCTATACACGCCCACCGAAGATGACCTCAAAGTCAACGCTCTGATCGCGTTCCGCGACAAAATGGGCGAAACAAACGACGCCGCAGTCGCCGCCTCCATCCCCTTGGCCAACGCGAGAATACAACGTGACGAGTTACTCTTCGCCCCATCCGTCGGGATGATCGACACAGCCCTGACGGTAAAAGAATATGTCAAGTCGATCTTCGGCGCAGCCAGCCCGCAATACAAAA
>JAIRMF010000114.1 GCA_031258895.1 Dysgonamonadaceae bacterium
GATTACCTTTGTAAGGATAGTCTCTTTTATGCGATTAACAGATGTATGGCAAGCTTGGGGAATAGTTTGAATATTCGATTTTCCCATTTTAATACAAACTAATTTTCAACTGGTACTTACTTATGAAATTATTAACAATAATATGTTTAGAAATGTTTATATTCAGTTGTTCTCCCATTCATAAATGTAATTCAAATGATATTGTGGAACAAATAAATAATGATAGTTTGTTGCTGAACGAAACAGAGGGGGCATATCTCAACAGAATTTTTGAAACTACTCGAAAAGATTTTGATTTTGTAAATAAGAAAATTGGATTTTTGACAGGAAGTTCAGGTACAAGAAAGAGTAACAAAGAACATTATTTTGATATACAGGAAAAACATTCAACCAATGAAAATTTTCCCTGCGATAATGGTACTTTGTACATTTTCAACACTGCCCAAAAAGAAGCAAGCGATGGATATGACGGGGTGATTGTCTATTGGACTAAATTTGTGATACCGATTGAAAAAATAATTAATCGTTTGAAAGAAAAGCGTTAAGAGTATGACTTGGGACACATATTTAGGCGACAAAGGCACTTGGTCAGTAGAGCAGCGAAACGACAAAAATAAGGTATCTAGCTTGCACAAGCCGTTCACGGAGTGCATATCGAAGGGAAAAACGAGTAAACCGTATGAATTTGGGAACAAAGTCGGATTGATCACCGGTGGCCGGAAAGGCAACAAAATCATTTTGGCTATCCGGGGTTTTATCGGCCATCCCTATGACGGTCACACAATCGAGCCGCTTCTTCATCAAATGGAGGACAATAAAAAGCCTTACCGAAGGAACTTGCATATGACCGTGGCGGCAAGGGAAAATCAGAGATCAAAGGGGTAAAAATCATCATACCCTGTCCGCCGAAAAAGAGCGATACGGATTATCGGAAACGGAAAAAGCGCGACCAATGCCGTGCCAGGGCAGCCATCGAACCGGTCATCAGTCACGAAAAGTATGATTTTCGTATGCTCGAAAATTACTTTTGGGGCGAGGTGGGCGTTCAGATCAATGCTTTCATGTCGGCTACAGCCTGGAATTTGAAGAAAATGATGCAAAAACTCAAAGCAGAACTTTTGCAGCTTATTTTTCGTCTGTTTTTTCCGAAAGATTTTTGCTCTGTGGCGGCTTGAAAAAAGACTTAATAAGGACTGACTAATTGATTTAGCGACGCCTGTCTGCGGGTTTGGCGGACATCCGCGCAGCACAGGCGGACATTCGCGCGAGCGAGAAATTAGCCTTTTTTAAAAAAAATTACATGTCGAAAATAAAAACATTTAAGCCTGCGTTTCGGAACGTCAATTATTCGCCGTACCTTTGCACCATCATGAATATAGGATTCGACGCCAAAAGAGCCGTGCAAAACAATACCGGACTCGGAAATTACAGCCGGTTCGTCGTGGAAACGCTCTCACAATACTTCCCCTACAATAAATACTGCATGTTCGCACCCAAAAAACAGCAAAATAACCGCCTCAAAACCCTGCTAAACCGCCCAAACGTGAACTTCGTCCTCCCGTCGGGAATAAACAAAATCCTGCCGTCGGCATGGAGAATCCTGATGAAAAAAGATATAGAAGCGCAAAATGTGCAAATATTCCACGGATTAAGCAACGAATTGCCGCTTAGAAAACAAAAAAACGCCAAAACCGTAGTCACCATTCACGACCTCATATTCCTCCGCTACCCGCAATTCTATAAACCCGCCGACCGAATAATTTACCGCCTCAAATTCAAACAGGCATGTCTCAATGCAAACGCCATCATCGCCGTCAGCGAATGCACAAAGCAAGACATAATACGATTCTTCGCAATTCCGGAAGAGAAAATCACAGTAATATACCAGTCCTGCCACCCGCAATTCCACACAAATCCGACAGAAAAACAAGAAGATTTTCAGAAGAAATATAACCTCCCACAAAAATTCATACTCTCCGTAGGAAGCATCGAAGAAAGAAAAAACCTGCTGTTAACCGTCAAAGCCCTGAAATATCTCCCCCAAACCGTACACCTTGTGGCCGTAGGAAAAAAAACGCCCTACCTACAAAAAGTCCAATCCTACGCACAAAAAAACCATCTACAAGCAAGATTGCACGTCCTCAACCGATTCCCCTTCGAAGAACTCCCAAAACTCTACCGCTCCGCCGCAGCGTTCGTATATCCGTCCCTATTCGAAGGGTTCGGAATCCCGATAATCGAAGCGCTCGCCTGCGGAACGCCCGTCATCGCCGCAACAGGCTCCTGCCTCCGTGAAGCCGGCGGGCCAAACTCCCTATACGTAGACCCGCACAACGAACAACAACTCGCAGAAAGCATAACCCGTATCCTTAACAGTCCGGATGCGGCAAAAGAAATGTCTGAAAAAGGAAAAATATACGTGAGAAAATTCGACCCCGAAATAATCGCCAAACAAATGATGGCGCTCTACAATAACCTCCGTCAACCGGCGTAAGGCTTGAAACCTTCGTGATGACGGGAATACTTGTCCCAAAAAATACGGTGGTACTTCAAAGCAAGACTCTCAAATTCGCAAACATTGAAATTCCTCACCCGAGCATACTCCCGCGCCATATAAGATATTGTGTCCTCATGGCCCCACAGACGACGAAAACCGTAAGCCCCCAAATCCATATCCACCGGCAAAAACTTCATGCGGTTAATATCAATCAAACAAAAAACGTACTCGTCCCCCGTCTTACGGTACAAAATGTTCCCCGAAGAATAATCCAACGGGAAAACTTCGCGAACATGAATATCCGCCGTAAACCTCGCAAACGCAGCTACCAACGCCTCTGACCCGGCCAACGGAGAATAACGCAACTCACGCAAAATACCCGGATAAGGCTCGTACACCGCAACGTAATACGAAGACGCCAACATGCCGGATTGATGCTCCTCAATATAAGCAACGGGAACCGAAGTGTTAACGCCGCGACTCAACAGCGTAAGAGCGTAACGGTACGACCGCTCAGCCTTGGAAGGACGCAAACAGGAATAAATAATCCCATTAAAAAAATGCGGAACTTTAAAAGACTTGACAATAAGTTGCGTCCCGCAAGCGTCAAAAATCTTGATCTCGTTGCGCTCCCTGTAAACTACCTCGCCCTCCCCCTCGAAAATCATAGGAAGAGTCCCAACAAATGACTCCAAATGACTGAATTCCGGATTTATAATTGTCTTCAACATCTGTCAATGATTGCCGGACAATTTTAATGCCCTGATTATCGCGCTGGAAAACCCACACGCCTCCAACTCGTTAATACCGCGAATGGTTATACCGCCCGGCGTCGTCACCCTGTCTATCTCATCCTCAGGATTATCCCCATTCCTCAATAACAGCTCGGCCGCACCCAACATCGTATTCACAACCATCTCACGAGCCTCCTTAGGATAAAAACCCATCTCCACACCAGCCAGCATCGCCGCCCGTACATGACGGAAAAAATACGCTATGCCACATGACGTCAACGACGTACCGGCCGACAACTTGCTCTCGTCAAGCATTATCGCCATGCCAAGCTCACCGAAAATCCGCCTGATAAGTAACTTCTGATCCTCAGACGCATTCTCCGTCGCAATCAGATTAACACTCTTCGATATGGATATGGCAATGTTCGGTATAACCCTAAAAATTACCGGAATATTATCACCCCCAGACGACTTCCTCAAGTGCGTGCCGAGAACATCTATCGAAATCCCCGCCGCAATCGAAATAAATATCTGTCGACCGTAATCCATGCGAAACTTGATGCAGTCTATGACATGATCCACCAACCACGGCTTCACCGCAAGAAGTACAATGTCCGCCTCACGAACACATTCAAACGCGTCAAGTTCGGTCCGCAACCCCGGAATCTCACGACTAACAGCGTCAAGAGCATCAGGATTCACATCGCTCACCGAAATATCCTCCGCACAAAACACGCTACCCCGCGCCAGCCCCCGTACAATAGCGCCTCCCATATTACCGCAACCTATAATCGCTATCTTCATTTTTACTGCCCCTTAAAAAAGATTGAAATTGCAAAATTAAAGATTTATCGGAGAACAACAAAAAATTCCCGACCGCATCTTCCCCGCACAAATCACCCGCGAATGTGCCGATTTTTCCTGTTTTTTCGATTTTCTTTGCTTACTTGACAAATTGTTATTACTTTTGCACACCAATTTTAACAATGACAATAACTCGTTTATGAGTAATTCCGCTTTATTTCTCGTCGTGCTGGTAACAGCCGTCTTTATGGTTGTCGCAGCCCTTTGCATGGCCATCTGGCTCGCACCAAAATCTACAAACCCACTCAAAGGAGAACCGTACGAATGCGGTATCCAAACACGTGGACCGTCATGGGTACAGTTCAAAGTAGGTTACTACCTGATCGCAATACTGTTCCTCGTCTTCGACGTGGAAACCGTCCTGCTGTTCCCCTGGGCGTCAATATTCAAAACCTTAGGCGCCGACGGACTGATACTCGTGTCGTTCTTCATAACAATCCTCGCCTTAGGACTCGTTTACGCATGGAAAAAAGGAGCTCTCGAATGGAAGTGAAAAATATCAAAATCCGGAATATGAAACCGGAAAACTTCAAGGATAACGAATACCTTGAACAATATCTGGCCGAACTTCACGCCGGTGGCGTCAATATCGCAGTCGCAAAACTCGACGACCTGATCAACTGGGGACGTTCAAATTCGGTTTGGCCGCTTACTTTCGGTACAAGTTGCTGTGCAATAGAATTTATGGCACTCGGCGCAGCCCGTTATGACTTCGCCCGATTCGGATGGGAAGTCACCCGAAATAGCCCCAGGCAGGCAGACGTGATCTTCATCTGCGGTACAATAGTTCACAAAATGGCGCCGGTCTTGAAACGCCTCTACGATCAGATGGCCGAACCAAAATACGTGATGGCGCTCGGAGGATGTACCATAAGCGGCGGACCATTCCGTAAATCGTATCATACGGTGCTCGGTGTGGATAAAATTATTCCTGTCGATGTGTATGTGCCCGGATGCCCGCCTCGTCCCGATGCTATGATCTACGGTATGATGCAATTGTCAAGAAAAATAAAAGTGCAGAACTTCTTTAAACTGCCGGCGCAACCTGTTATATCCGCTAAAAACTCCGGTGAGACCGACGAAAAAGGAGGTGACCGATGATAACAGCCGAAAATCTTCAATCATTGTTGCCATTCTCCACCGTTGAAAGGAAAGACTCCGTATTGACTCTGACCGTTCCTGCGGAAAATCTTCAGGAAGCAGCCACGTCACTGAAAAATAACGGTCTCGACTATCTGCGCGACATAGTGGGAATAGATTATGGCGAATCGTTAGGTATAATATTGAGCCTGACCCCAACCAAAGAGCCGAAAACGATTGTGATGTTGAAGACGTCAGCCTCTAACCGCGAGAACCCGCGTCTCGCCTCGGTAGAAGATCTATGGCTTTCCGCAAAACTTTATGAGCGTGAAGTACACGATTTTTTCGGTATCGTATTTGAAGGCAATACCGATATGCGCCGTCTTTTTCTTCGTCAGGACTGGAAAGGATTTCCGCTGCGAAAAGACTATGACGCCAATCCCAAACTCAATCCCGTTCCAACCGAAAACGAAAATCTGGAGGATCTCGAAAACCTGCCTAAAATCAGCGTCAACGCCGAAGAATCGTTTGAAAAACAGCATTTTGTCTTTGAAAAAGAAGAATATGTCGTGAACTTCGGACCACAACATCCCGCCACTCACGGCGTTCTACATCTCCGTGTATCGCTCGAAGGTGAAACGATAAAAAAAATTGACCCTAACTTCGGATATATCCATCGCGGAATTGAAAAAATCAGCGAAATATATACCTATCCGCAAATCCTGCATCTGACCGACCGTCTCGACTATCTGTCAGGTACAATTAACCGGCACGCCGTTTGTCTTGCAGTAGAACACGGACTTGAACTCGAAGTTCCGGAGCGCGCTAACTATATCCGAACAATTATCGACGAACTGACGCGCATCGCCTCTCACCTGCTGGGTTGGGGATGTATGTGTATGGATATGGGCGCCATCACCGCTTTTGTATACGGAATGCGTGATCGTGAAAAGATTATGGATATTTTCGAGGAAACCTGCGGAGGACGTCTTATGGCGAACCACAGTACCATAGGCGGCGTGATGTCAGATATTCATCCTAATTTCCAGCGCAAAATCAGAGAATTTATCCCCTACATGCGAAAAATGTTGAAAGAACATCACTTGCTGTTCACCAACAATCCTATCGCCCGCGGACGCATGAAAGGCGTCGGCTATCTATCAGGGGAAGATGCAATTTCGCTTGGCGCTACGGGACCGGTAGGACGTGCCTCGGGTTGGAGCAATGATACTCGCAAGATTGAACCTTACGCGGCTTATTCAAAAGTTGATTTTCGCGAGGTCTTGCGTGAAGGAGGCATGACCTTCGACCGTTATATTATTCGTTTGGATGAAATAGAAGAATCACTCAAGATCATCGAACAGCTTGTAGACAATATCCCTGAGGGCAATTATGCCGCTAAGACAAAGGCAATAATCAAGCTACCGGAAGGTGAATATTTCCAACGGGTAGAAAACGCCCGTGGAGAGTTTTGCGTGTTTATCGACAGCCGTGGAGAGAAATATCCGTACAGGATTCATTTCCGTTCCCCGTCGATGACGCTTGTCAATGTGCTTAAACACATCACGCCGGGCACTAAAATCGCTGACCTGATCATGCTTGGCGGCTCACTGGACTATGTGATTCCGTGTATTGACCGATAATTTCCGATATTGAATGTTACATCGGACATGATTAAAACGAAACAATTACAGAAGTGGATAACAACGAATTAATAACTGCAAATAAAAATCAGACAACCAGCGAAACCGATACTTTCACCGCAGAACGGTACCGGTTATTTTATCGTCACGCAAGTCAATCCGGTAAAAATATTAACAAAATCCTGGATTTTGGCTGCAATACCGGAAGGGGGGGTTGCATTTTAAGACAGGAAAACAGTGACATATATCTTATAGGTGCTGATATTGTTCAAGAACGATTACGAGAAATTCCGAATAATATATACGACCGGATTATAGATTTATCTACAAACGGGTTAGATGATGTGGATAACGTAGATGCGATTCTCTCCGGTGAAGTTGTTGAGCATATACCTTTTTTGCAATTCATCGACTATATGAAATCTTTTAGCCGGATACTCAACAAGGGAGGGCTTATCCTATTGACGACTCCAAATCCGGATTCTTTCCTTGTCAAAATGGGACGAAATTCGGTGCTGACCGACGCTTCCCATGTGAATATAATGGACAGGGATTTCCTCAAAACGATCTTACTAAAAACCGGATTCGAAGACATTGAAATATATGGAAGCGGCAAAGCTACGCGGATATTCGGAGAACGATTCCCCATGTTTAACATTTATGGCAGTTATCTTATCGTCGCAAAAAACAGGATGTAGTGGATTTAATTCACGAAAAATATAAGAATGAACCATTCAAACAACTGAACAAAATATGTTTCACTTTAAACAACTTACCGACTGGATAGACGCTATGCTCCACACTTACCTCAGTGAAGGATGGGCACTGTTCGTGGAATTTGTCATCGTTGGCGTCGCCATGCTCACGGTTTATGCGGTACTCGCTCTACTGCTCATCTGGGCGGAACGCAAGGTTTGCGCATTCTTCCAGTGCAGACTCGGGCCGACCCGCGTAGGGCCTTTCGGGATGTTTCAATCGGTTGCCGACATGATTAAAATTCTTTTGAAGGAAATTATCATCCTCAATCATGTCGACCACCGGCTGTTCCGCCTTGCGGGATTCCTTGTAATTATCGCCTCGCTCTGTACGTTCGGCGCCATTCCTTTCGACAAGGGGCTACACGCTATTGATTTCAATATCGGCGTCTTCTATCTGCTTGCCGTCTCCTCACTCGGTGTGGTAGGTATTCTCTTGGCCGGATGGTCATCAAACAGCAAATATACCATGATAGGCGCAATGCGTTCAGGCGCACAGCTCATCAGTTATGAGCTTTCGTGCGGACTGTCGCTGATGACCATTGTCATTCTTTCGGGCACAATGCAGTTATCACAAATTGTCGAAATGCAGTCCACAGGCTGGTTCATTTTTAAGGGGGGTATTCCGGCTCTGATTGCCTTTGTCGTGTATTTGATTGCGGGACATGCCGAAACCAACCGCGGGCCTTTCGATCTACCGGAATCCGAATCGGAACTGACGGCAGGTTATCATACCGAATATTCAGGTATCCAATTTGGATTTTTCTACCTGGCGGAATATCTCAATATGTTCATCATTGCGGCAATTGCATCGACGATGTTTCTCGGAGGCTGGATGCCATTGCACGTTTCGGGTTGGGACGGATTCAACCAAGTGATGGATAGTATACCACCTGTAATATGGTTTTTCGGCAAAACTTTCTGCTGTGTTTTCCTTGCGCTTTGGGTGCGATGGTCTTTCCCGCGTTTACGCATAGACCAGCTACTGAAACTCGAATGGAAAATCCTGATGCCGATCAGTTTCTTAAATATTGTGCTGATGGCTATCTGGGTACTGTTGTTAAATTGAGAACAATAAACGGAGTGAAATAATATGGATTATATAAGAGATTTTTTACTCGGTATATGGCGTCTGATGCAGGGGATGTATGTTTCGCTGCTGAACTTACTGCGCAGGAAAGTTACGGAGCAATATCCCGAAAATAGAGGTAAGGTGTTTCCTTATGAGCGTATGCGTGGATGTCTTGTGATGCCGCACAACGAACATAACCAACATCGCTGTACGGCTTGCGGGATATGCGAAATGAATTGTCCGAACGGTACGATTCAAGTGATTTCCAAAAAGGAAGTTGACGAGGTTACCGGCAAGGAAAAGCGGGCGCTCGACCGTTATTTTTACGACATTGGGAGTTGCACGTTTTGTTCTCTTTGTACTGTCTCCTGTCCACAGGATGCGATAGAATGGAGCAACGATTTTGAACATGCCTTGTTTACGAGAGAGAGACTTGTGTATCGTCTGAATCGCGAGGGTTCGTCGTTGGCAAAGAAAGAAAGAACGGCAAAAGCCGAAACAGTGTAAAAAGGCAGGTAGACTAAAGGTAAATAAAGGAGGAATGCTATATGGAAATTAATTTAACAGCGGAACAGTCGGGAATTGTGAAACGAGCGATAGTGATAGGTGCGACTTCGGGGATAGGCAGGGGGCTTGCTGAGATTCTCGTTAAGAATGGCTACATGGTAGGCATTACGGGCCGCAGGACGGAACGGTTGGAAGAATTCAAATCTCAATATCCGGAAGCTTGTTTTATTAAGACGTTTGACATTCGCGAAACGGATGTTATTGCCGGTCGATTAGAAGAACTGATAACCGAGCTTGGAGGCTTGGATTTGTTGGTTATAAGTTCAGGGACAGGTGATTTTAGCGCCAATCTGGAGTTCAAGATTGAGAAAAATACTATTGACACTAATGTTTCCGGATTTACCTGTGTTGCGGACTATGTTTTTTCTTATTTTGAGAAGCAACATGCGGGACATTTGGTTGCGATCACTTCTGTGGCGGGTATTCGCGGCGGCCGTTTTGCTCCGTCATACAATGCAACGAAAGCTTACCAGATCAATTATCTGGAAGGGCTACGTCAACGTGCCAAACATCTTAAGACGCCGATTTACGTTACCGACATTCGCCCTGGGTTTGTAGATACGGCAATGGCAAAGGGGGAAGGTTTATTTTGGATTTCATCCGTAGAGAAGGCTGCCGGACAGATTTTTCGGGCGATAATTTCAAGGAGGGCGGTTGCCTATATTACGAAGCGTTGGTCGATAATAGGTTTTGTATTAAGGTTGCTACCGAGATTCATTTACGACAAAATGTAATAATACCAATAAATAAGAAATAATGAGTCCATTAATCAATTTAGTTATTTTCATCTGTTTGGGCGTTGCCATGTTGGTATTGTCGGTTATGGCGATAGCGACTAAGAGTTTGTTGCGTTCGGCCACTTATTTGCTTTTGATTTTACTTTGCACGGCGGGTTTTTATCTTTTTCTGAACTATCATTTTCTTGCCGCGGTACAGGTTTCTGTTTATGCGGGCGGTGTTGTTATACTGTTTGTTTTCGCAATTTTTCTCACGACTAAGAAGGACGAATCGATGGTCAGGCACGACGTTTTACGCTATGCTTACGGAGCGGCGGGTATTTTGTCGGGCATTGCGCTCACGGCGTTTATTGTTTTGAAGCGCGAGTATTTATATTCCGACAACAGGTCGATGCTTGGCGATGCGGAGATACCTATGCAGCAGATTGGGGAAGCGCTTATGGGTACCGGGAAGTATCAGTATTTACTGCCGTTTGAGGTTTTGAGTGTTTTGCTTCTTGCCTGTATTATCGGCGGATTGATAATTGCTAAAAAGAGATAACATCATGATAAGGATAGAATATTATTTAGTCATCAGCACTTTGATGTTTTTCATTGGGATATTCGGATTCATCACGCGAAAGAACATGATTGCCATACTTATTTCGCTTGAGCTTGTACTTAATGCTGTTGAGATCAACTTTGCGGTCTTCAACCGTTATCTTTATCCGGATCGGATGGAGGGCATGTTTTTCACTCTTTTCGGCATTGCGATAACGGCTGCGGAGACTGCTGTCGCCTTGGCGATTATCATCGGTGCGTATCGCAGGATTGGTAATATCGACGTCAATAACTTAGCTAAAATGAAAGGTTAAAACAGGATTTTATGGAATACAGTTTATTAATATTAGTGACGCCGTTTCTGCTTTTTCTTTTTATCGGATTGGCGGGGGGACGGTTGAAGCCGCGAGCGTCGGGCATTATCGGGACGTTGGGTATGGCTTTTTGTACTGTTGTTTCTTATGTTGTTGCCGCTCGGTATTTTTTCGGTGGGATTGGTAAGACGGGAGATGTTTGGACGCCTGTTTTGCCGTTCAATTTTGAGTGGTTACGGTTTTCCGAGAGGTTGCACATTGATTTGGGCATTTTTCTTGATCCGATTTCCGTGATGATGCTTGTAGTGATCACTACGGTATCGTTGATGGTACATCTTTACAGTCTTGGGTATATGAAGGGGGAATCGGGGTTTCAGCGTTATTATGCTTTGTTGTCGTTGTTCAGTTTTTCGATGCTTGGGTTGGTCGTTGCGACGAATATTTTCCAGATGTACATTTTCTGGGAGCTTGTCGGTGTGAGCAGTTATTCTCTGATTGGGTTTTATTATCAGCGTCCTTCGGCTGTGTCGGCGTCTAAGAAGGCGTTTATTGTCACGCGTTTTGCCGATCTTGGTTTTCTTGTCGGGATATTGATTCTTTCGTATTACACGGGGACGTTTGATTTTTCGCTTCTCACGACCAACGATGCCGAGCTTGTCACGACCTCGCTTGCCGGCGGGACGTTTCTCGGGCTGTCTCTTGCGACTTGGGCTTTGTCATTGATTTTCGTGGGCGGTGCGGGCAAATCGGCGATGTTTCCGTTGCATATTTGGTTACCGGATGCGATGGAGGGGCCGACGCCTGTTTCTGCGCTTATTCACGCCGCTACGATGGTTGTTGCGGGGGTATTTCTTGTCGCGAGGTTGTTTCCCGTTTATGTTTTTGCCGCACCGGTTGTTCTGGACATGATTGCTTTTATCGGCGCTTTCACGGCTTTGTTTGCCGCGGTTATTGCGGTCACGCAGACGGATATTAAGCGGGTATTGGCGTTTTCGACTATTTCACAGATTGCGTATATGATGGCGGCGTTGGGCATTTCGAAATATGGCGGCCATGACGGGCTTGGTTATATGGCCTCGATGTTTCATCTTTTCACGCATGCATTTTTTAAAGCTTTGCTGTTTCTTGGCGCGGGGTCGGTGATTCATGCCGTCCACAGCAACGAGTTGAGCGCTATGGGGGGGCTGCATCGTTACATGAAGGTCACGAGTTGGACGTTTCTTATTGCTTGTCTTGCTATATCCGGTATTCCGCCGTTTTCGGGTTTTTTCAGCAAGGACGAGATTTTGGCGGCTGCGTTTCACGGCCATCCTGTGATTTTCTGGACTCTTTTGGTTGTTGCGGGCTTGACTGCTTTTTACATGTTTCGTCTTTACTTTGGTATTTTCCGGAACGGGGAACGCGAGTATGTTGGGGGTCACAAGCCGAAGGAATCGCCGGTTGTGATGCTTTTGCCGTTAATTTTCCTGGCTGTGTTGTCGGTCTTTTCGGGATTTATTCCGTTTGCGGATTATGTCAGCAGCGACAACAGGGGTTTTGGGATTCACATTGATTTGCCGGTTGCTTTGATGAGCGTTTTGGTTGCCGTTATCGGGATTGGCGTGGCGTACGTTATGTATTTTAGGAGGAGTGTTTATCCTTCCGTATTTGCAGGGAGGGCGGGCATTTTTTATCGTCTTGCGTTGAGGAAGTTTTTGATGGACGAAGTTTGGCTGTGGGTTACCCGGACGGTTATTTTTCGTTTCATTTGCGATCCTGTAAGGTGGTTTGATCGCAAGATAGTTGACGGCGCTATGGACGGTATCGCGTGGACTGTTGAGAAGGTATCGTTGTCTATTCGCGGTTTTCAGTCCGGTCGTGTTCAGTTTTATGCTTGGACGTTTGTTGTTGGGGCGATACTTATTACTGTTTTGTCGTTAATTTTCTAAGGATTTTTCTTTTGGCGGGCGGAATTTTTGGGAAATTGAAAGTTTTTTTCAAAAACGCTTGCCGTTTAAAAAACATTGTTTACCTTTGCACCCGTTATGACGATGACAGCTGCACATACCGACATAAATTTATCTCTGAAT
>JAIRMF010000133.1 GCA_031258895.1 Dysgonamonadaceae bacterium
CGTAAGGGCAGGTCGAAGTCGGCATGTCGAGAAGAGTAGTGGGAGCCATCTGTCCGCCGGTCATCCCGTAAATAGCGTTGTTGACAAATACAATCACTATGTTCTCCCCACGGTTGCAAGCGTGAATAGTCTCCGCCGTACCGATAGCCGCAAGATCACCATCACCCTGATAAGTGAAAACCATCTTGTCGGGATTCAATCGCTTCACCGCCGTAGCAACAGCCGGCGCGCGACCGTGAGCCGCCTCCTGCCAGTCAATGTCTATATAGTTATATGCAAACACAGCACAACCTACCGGAGCAATACCAACAGTGTTCTCCTCAATGCCCATCTCGTCTATAACCTCGGCGATAAGCTGGTGGATCACACCATGACTGCAACCCGGACAATAATGCATCTGCGCGTCAAGCATCAAACGCGGACGTCCGTAAACAAGGTTCTCAACCTTTATGATTTCTTCTGATTCCATCATCCCTCCATAAAAAACAGAGCGCAAAATTACGGCAATTTTTTTACTTGCACAATTTTTAAGAACGCCGGGAAATACCAATACCCAATTCAAGCCGTCAATCGCCGGAACTTTCCCTCCAATGATTGTTCCAAGCAGTGTTTTTTGCCATAAAAAATAAATTGTGTACCTTTGGCATCCCTCAGGCAATTAATCTATGGTACATACCTCTCAACAAACCAAAATTATGAAACGGCTAAATATACTGCTGTCTGTTCTGTTTTTTATGCCGGTCTTGGTAAAGGCTGTGCCGGCCCGGCCAACACTTGTCGACCTGACTCAACCCGACGGACGCACAGTTCAGGTTTATATTCGGGGCGATGAAAAAATACGATGGCTGGAATCGCCCGACGGATATTCACTGCTATACGGTGAAGATAATTTCATAGTTTATGCTGTCGCCGACGAAAACGGCGATATGATACCGTCCGATATTGTGTACAGCGACGCCTCTCTACGCTCTTCAACAGAAGAAGCAGGAAATATACCGAAAAAACTGAAGTTCAGTTCCAAACAAATAAGCGAAAAACATCTGGCCTGGGACAAACATCACCCGAAGCGCGAATCAACAAAAAACCTTTCATCACTCAGGCAATCAAATGCGAAAACCCGTGCGTTATGCGTCCTGATGGAATTCCCCGACAAAAAGTTCAAAAAAGGAAAACAAGATTTCGAAGCCCTTATGAATCAGTCGGGATATAGTGCATCCGGCGCGAAAGGCAGCGTTCACGACTTTTTTATTGAAGATTCATACGGACAGGTAGACCTCGAAATTACAGTGCTCGGACCTTTTACCGCCGACCATAACATGGAATATTACGGCAAGGATTCGGGAGGGGTGGGACAGGATGCCAGGCCCCGTGAACTTGCCGAAGAGGCAGCATACACTGTTCATGAGTATCTTGGTACGGACATATCGGTTTTCGATAATGACGGCAACGGTTTTATTGATGCTTTCCATGTCATTTATGCGGGATACGGCCAGGAAGGAGGAGGTGAAACGAATACGATTTGGGCGCATGAGGCCTGGTTCTTGTGGGACTTGGTTCTCGGTTCGGTAAAATTAAGCAACTACTCCTGTTCGCCTGAACTCCATAGCAACAAAGGCGAACAGATCACCAACATCGGTGTAATATGTCACGAGATGGGACATATCCTGGGCTCCCCCGACTTTTACGATACGGACGGCGGAAATGACGAATATGTCGGAACGGGCAAATGGGATTTGATGGCGAACGGCTCATGGAATGGAAATGGTACCTCGCCTGCAAATACCAATATGTACCAAAAAATCGCCAATGGCTGGGTAACTCCGGTCGAACTCACTGAAACTTCCACCGTCACCGGCATGGATAATTCTGCCGAACATCCGGTTGCTTTTAAGATAAGTACTCCTGTCGACGGAGATTATTTCATACTCGAAAACCGTCAGCAAAAGAACTTTGACTCATACGTTCCCGGACATGGACTGCTGATTTATCACGTAAGCCTCACCAAACAGGACATTTTTTACAATACGGTAAACAACTCCCATCCGCAAAAAATGTATCCTGTCTGTGCCTCTGCAAGTGGGAACCCGGGCAACGGATCATCAACATACGGAAACATTAATTCGATGGGCTGCCCATTCCCCGGGTCTACCGGAAAAACATCTTTTACCAACGAAACAACACCATCCTTAGTCGCCTGGAACGGACAAAATGCAAACGGCAAAATCACGGGAATAACCGAAATTGACGGTAAGATTTCATTTAATTTCACACTAACGGGCAATGATATTCAACAACTCGCAGGGAATAGGGCGATCGTCTTCCCAAATCCTGTTTCAAGGGGCGAATATATTACCGTTCATACTGAAACGGAACGATCGATCCTGTCCGTCTTTTCAATTTACGGCGAAAAAATCAGTGAAGAAACAGTCGACAGCGGATTGATCCGAAAAAGAATCGACATGCTCCCCGGCATCTATCTTATCAAACTTTCCGAAAACGGTAAACCGGCAGTCTTCAAGCTCACCGTAAAATAGATGAACATAAAACTTATGCAATGCTGGTTTCCTCGCCCTAAAAAGAAGCGAGAGAGGAAGCCTTCGGGGGGAAAACAAAATTATGAGATAAGGGTATCTGCAGCAGGGGTTAAACCGTCGGAAGTTATTGTCATTACCGGGAATCAGGAAGTACTCGGCAATTGGAATCCCGAAGCGTCGCCGAGGATGGACGACGGACGTTTCCCTGTCTGGACGGTGGAGATAGATGCTTTAAGACTCCATGGTACTGTTGAATACAAATTTTGCATAGTTGACGCCGAAACAGGGAGACTTATCTACTGGGAGGAGGGTGAAAACCGGATTTTGCCCGTTGTACCACACTTAAAATCAACAGTTGTCATTGAATCCGTACCCGAATTGAGGATTAAACCGCTGTTTCCCCGTGTAGCCGGCACTGTCATTCCTGTTTTCTCGCTTCGCACCGAAACGAGCTTCGGCGTCGGCGATTTTGGGGATCTTATGCAGTGTATCGACTGGCTGCAACTCACCTCACAACGAATATTGCAGCTGTTGCCGATCAACGACACGACCCAAACTCATACGTGGACCGATTCGTATCCGTATAATGCCGTATCTGTTTTCGCTCTCCACCCGCTTTACTTAAATCTCACGAAACTCGGACGACTGAAGGACGCCGCAAGACGATCATTTTACAGAAAAAAGCAAAAAGAGTTGAATGCACTACCAAAACTTGATTACGAGCAGGTAGATCGTTACAAATGGCAATTCTTTCGTGAAATTTTTATTCAGGACGGCGCGAAAACTATTCAAACGGACGAATACAGACTATTTTACGGCAACAACAAACAATGGCTCGACCGGTACGCAAAATTCTCTTCGATGCGCGACGGAGAGAGAGAGGAACTTTACTGCTACCTTCAATTTCATCTCCACCGGCAACTCACTGAGGCCGTCAGGTACGCTCACTCCAGAGGCATAGCGTTGAAGGGCGATATTCCTATCGGGGTCAACCGGTTTGGCATAGATGTGGCGGTAGAACCGCATCTTTTCAACATGCAATTCCAGACCGGCGCACCGCCTGACGACTTTTCGGACAGCGGGCAAAACTGGGGTTTCCCGACCTTCAACTGGGAGGCCATCGAAAAACAGGATTTCCGATGGTGGAAGGATCGTCTCTTGAAGATGTCGGAATACTTTGACGCTTGCCGCATAGACCACATACTTGGATTTTTCAGGATATGGGAAATACCCTGTCAATACGAGCTCGGACTGTTCGGACACTTCTATCCCGCTATTCCATATTCGGTCGATGAAATTCGTGGCGCAGGATTCCCGTTCGATCCCGAACAACATGCCACACTGCGCAAGACCGATAGGACGGGGGAATTCCTTTTCGTTCCCGACCATCGCCAAAAACAATTTTACCACCCAGCCATAAACGCACGGCAATCAGTCGCGTACCGTCGCCTTGACGATATTCGGAGGAACATATTCGACCAACTTTTTGATGAATACTTCTACCGTCGCAACATGGAACTTTGGCGGGAAAAGGGTTACGAACGATTACAGATTCTCATCGACTCTGCTCACATGTTTGTTTGCGGCGAAGATCTCGGCATGATTCCATCCTGTGTGCCGTCGGTAATGAGCGATTTGGAGATTTTGAGTCTTGAAATCGAAAGAATGTCGAAGGAGTACGGGCGGGAGTTTACCGATTTGGACAAACTTCCACGTCTGTCTGTCTGTACGACTTCGACTCATGACATGGATACGGTACGGCTTTGGTGGGAAGGTAATCCCGAGCAGGCAGGGCGCTATTACCGTGAGGTATTGAACGGTGAGGGACGGCAGCCGGCGGAATGTACTGCGGAGCTGTGTGAACAAATCATCGTCAGACATCTGAATACTAACTCCATGTTTGCCGTTTTCCCTCTTGAAGACTGGTTGTCGACGGACTCTGACCTTCGCCGTGCCGATGCAACTGAGGAGCGGATAAATGTACCTTCCGATCCTCGGCATTATTGGCGTTACCGGATGCACCTCACGTTTCGGGATCTGATAAGGGCGGAAAAGTTTACCGGTAAGATAAGGAGGCTTGTCATTGACTCCGGAAGGCATATCTCATAGCCATTTTGTCTGTCCGGCAGTTTAACCCATACGGCTTATATTTCTGAGTTTCACCTCGTCGAGCACTTTTATTTTTCGGCCATCCAGAACGATCACTTTTTCCTCCACGAAGTTGGATAGTATCCGGATGGCGTTTGGGGTTGTCATGTTTGACAGATTGGCCAGGTCTTCCCGTGCGAGATAGATATTTATTGTTCTGTCATCCTCCAGTCCATGGCTGTCGATGAGGAAGACGAGCGATTCGGCTAATCGTCCGCGTAGATGCTTTTGGGTCAGGTTGACTGTTCTTTCTTCGGCTATTCCGAGGTCTATTGAGAGCTGTTTGATGAAGAACCGGCAAAGTTTGAAATTATTCTGCAGCAGCTCCACCAGCACCGTCATAGGCAGGAGGCAGACGGTGGAGGGTTCGAATGCGGCGGCGGTTGTGAGGTAGTTTTCGCCTGCGAAATATGCTCGGTAGGCGAAATACTGTACGGGCTTTACTATTCGGATAATCTGGTTACGTTTGCCGACGCCTTTCTTGAATATTTTCACTTTTCCGCTGATGAGGCACATCAGATTTGTCGGGTGGTCTCCGATGGAATAGACGATTTCGTTTTTACGGAACTGTTGTATTGATGTGTGTTGTCGGAGGTGTTCCCGTTCTTTTTCGTTCAGCAGACGCCAGACGTCGGCTATATTGGTTGACAAATCAAACGCATGTTCTTCCGGG
>JAIRMF010000139.1 GCA_031258895.1 Dysgonamonadaceae bacterium
CTCAACAGGCAAAGCCGAAGCCGCATTACCCTGATTAGCATAGCTTTTTTGATGGTTGTTAGGGCATCTGTAATTAGCGGGATTTACTCCCATCACGTACTCAAACTGAGCCTGTGTAACCTCTGTCTTGCTCATCTTAAAGCTTGGGATATTAACAGTCTTACTATTATTACTCCACGAAGCATTACCCGCAACCTCAATCATCTTCGGCTTGAGGAACTCCGGAGAATAGTAATACTTGACGGTGACATTGGTTTTTGCTTCGGCGAATGTTATGCTTTTGTCGCTGTGGACGCCTGTCGAAGAACCGGACACGAAAAATTCATACTCATCGGCGTTCTGGTCGTCTTTGGCGGTAAATGTTTTGTTGACGTTGCTCGCCGTTACGCCGCAGGGAGAAACGTTAGGCGATGGGGATGCAATGTCTGATTCGAGACAGAGGTCTATCCACTTTGTCCCGTCCCACTTAAAGACGCATTTTCTACTGATGTTGAAGACATGTTCCCCCGTAGCGCCGGCGGTTAATGCGGTCTCGTTGGTAACTGTTTTCGAGAGGGCAATAACATTGCCCTGGTCGTCTGTGTACCTTAGCTTCGGCAGTTCCTGCGCCATTGCTTTGTTCCCTGCGAATAGACAGAACGCAGAGAAAATGATTAAAAAGACTGTTTTTTTCATTTTTTGTATTACTTGTTTAATTATAATCATAAAAAAAAAAGTAGGGACAAGGCAATGCCTTGCCATTACTTTTGGTTACGGAATGATTGCCGAAATAATCGAGCTGTACGGCCCGATCTGCCCCTTTTCATTTATCCACGCTATGGCGAAATAAGCTGTCTTGCCGCGCTCCGGCAGCGAAAAGTTAATAATGAACGGCGTGCGTGTTGCGATGGCACGTCTCGTCAATTGCGAATATTCGGTCGGTGGCTCCGGCAGTACATCGTAAATAATCGACGCACCATCCATGCCGTAAGGCTTTGCCCGTGACCCTCTGTCGTCCTTGCTTTCGTGTCTATCTTCATGAAACAGAACTGCCAACTGACAGTCACTCATCACTTTGATTTTCATTGAAGGATGTTCGGTCGGAATGCCGATCGGCGTTTTTGTTGTCTTGTGGATCGGCAGCCCCAGCAACCTTCTCTGGTCATCGCTTACGGCCGGATTATAAGTTATGTAGGACTTGATGACCAAGCGCAGCTTTTTCTCATAGACGGTACGGGCTTCCCGTCTCGCGCACACCGTTGCGGAAGTACGTGTTTCCGCAGTTTCCGAAAGCTTGTATTTTTTGTTGTAATCGCTCCAAATCCTGACAAGCTCACGGTACGTGGCAATCGGCATCAGGTATTTCGTCACGATTTCGCCCAACTTTGTCATAAAGTTATCGGACCACTGCTTAAATTCTTTCTCCGAACGTGGGATAAAGTCTTTTACTCTTCTCACAGTAAATAGCTTTTGGATTATTAATTATATTATTGTAAGCACACTCGACCGGATTACATACGAGTTCTTTCTTAATGTAAAGAACGTCGAATGGGGTGCACCCCGAAGCATTGGGGGTATACCACGAAACACTGGGGGTATACCCCGAAGCATTGGGGGCGCACCACGAAACACTGGGGGTATACCCCGAAACATTAGGGGTGCACCACGAAACACTGGGGGCGCACCACGAAGTATTGGGGGTGCACCCCAAAACATGTGTTTTATATTCCACCGGATTAAGTTTCATAAACTTCGTTCCGCCTGGCAGACCTCTGTCTCTGTGTGTATATGTTTCATTCATAACGGATACAAAGATAAGTATTGTTTACAAAAATACCAAAAAACAAATCAATCATCATTCACCTTCCTGATAACACCATATGCCTCCGCAAGCCCCAACTCACCGGCGCGACTTAAATCCGAAACGCCCTTAACACGCTCCCCAAGAGATAAATAACTCAACCCCCTATTGAAATATGCCTCCGCAAAATACGGATTCCGAACTATCGCCTCGCTATAATCCGATACCGCCGCCCGAAAATCCTTCCGGATAAAATAAATGTTCCCACGGTTATACCACCCATATACAAAGTCGGAATCAATACGGATACAGGCAGAATAATCCCGCAAGACCTGTTCCATCTCATAAGCGTCACCGCCCTCAACAGACGCCGAAACAGGCAACTGCACACCACCGCCAAAACCGCCGTACAGCCCCACCTCCCGTCCTAAATCAAGCCGCAAATCAACATCCCCGGAAACAGACTTCCCACTCTCCAACTTCTTATACCTTACCGCCGCACGATTAAAATACGCAAACAAAAAAGACGGATCAATAGATATTACGCGAGTATAGTCCTCGACCGCCTCCGACAAATCCCTAACAACCATGAAATCCAACGCACGACCGAAATATGCATCCCTGTCCTCCGAATTTTGTTCTATCAAAAGAGAATACCGATCGATAGAGCGAAAATGATGTTCCGCCTGCATATCGGTCAAAGAAACCTCCCTGTTCGACGCCTTCAACTGCATATCCAACAACATCCCTGAATTATACGTCTGCAACGCCCTGCTGTAATGATTCAGCGTCACATCTAAACTCCCCGCACGCTCATAATACGTCAAAACAAACTGCGGCTGCAAAACAACACGCACATCACGATCCTGTACACGACCCCTCAATCCGCTCCCATAAGACTGTCCCAAATCATCCCCGCCATCGTAAACAACAAGACGCGAAAATCTCTCAATATCCCCTCCGGAACGCCCGCCGGCCGCAGCCGCCCCCGCAGCTTCCGCCTCCTCCTCAGTATCAAAAACCCCACGACCGGTGACAACCTTGCCCTCATCCTTAGCCTTCCGCAACTCCTGCTCCAAATTGCGGGCAAACCAGTAATCCTTCTCCGAAGCCTTAACATCCTTCAGCTTCCCAAACACCTCCGCCCGGAAATAGTACCCAGGCACAAAGCTCGGATACTCCTCCAAGACCAAACCCAAATCCCGTACCGCATCGGCATACCTCCCCAACTCCTCGTTAAGGATAGCACGATTATAAACAGCCATGAAATTGCGCGGCTCGTTCTTTATCACAACGTCAAAATCCTCTATCGCACCGCCAATCTCCCTAACCTGGGAACGCAACAAACCACGGTTAAAACGTCCGACTACATCCTCGGAATTCATATTTATAACCGTATCATAGTCCTCCATCGCACCGCGTAAATTGTTGAGATAAAAACGGGCCAGCCCGCGATTAACGTAATACCCAGCCCGCTCCGGCTCCAAACTAATCGCCTCCCCAAAGTCCCTCTCCGCATCCTCATACCGCTCCTGTTCGATGTAAAGCAACGCCCGCTGTCCGTATGCGGGAGCAAAAAACGCGTTCAGCGCCAGAGAGCGCTCTATGTCCTCAAACGCCCGCTCAATATCCCCACGCTCGGCATAAGCATGGCCACGGGTAAGATATGCCTGATACATCTTCGGATGGTAACGCAAAAGCAAATCAAGAGTGACAAGCGCAGAATCGTAATCCTTGCGCCTGATATACACAATCCCCTTATTAAGCAGCATCTGACGATCCTCCGGCCTGTACTCAAGCCCCTTATCGTAGTCGGACAGCGCAGCCGAATAATCACCCGTCGACTGCCGCGCAACGCCACGATAAAAATACGCCCTGACAAGAAAAGGATTGCGTTCAATACAAAGCGTCAAATCGTTCTCCGCACCGTGAAAATCATCCAGATTGAGTTTAGCCAAAGCACGGTACATATACGGCTCGGCAAGGTACGGCTTGACCTTGATAACCTCATTGAAATACTGAATGGAAAGTATATAGTCCTCGAAATACAGTGCATTACGTCCGATAGTCAGCATCCTCGTCGTGTTGATCTGCGGTCGCAAACCGGTCGCAAAACAAACGGCAAACAACAAAAAAACCGCTACCCTCCGACAAAATCCCATCGCATCATCTTTGTATCACCGTCCTGACCCTATACGAACAGTTCGTACGACCCTCCATCAACCGGTTGAGCTTGGAACGAATCATCTGTTTACGAATGCCGGATATACGATCCGTAAACATCACACCGTCAAGATGGTCCAACTCATGCTGCAAAACGCGTGCCTTATAACCCTCAAAAACCTCATCGTGCACCCGGAAATCCTCATCAAGATACTGAAGTCGCAGCCGGCCCTTACGAAGCACCTTCTCATGAATGCCGGGTATGGAAAGGCAACCCTCCTCCATCAGCTCCTCCTCGCCGTCAAGCTCCATAACATGCGCATTGATAAACGTCCCCCTGAAACCTTTAAGAGAAGGATCATCCTTAGCAAGAGAATTAAGATCGACGACAAGTATCCGGTCCTCACGTCCGATCTGCGGAGCGGCAAGCCCTACGCCGTCCGCCCCAGCCATCGTCTCATACATGTTCTCAAGCAACTCCTTCAAATCGGGATAATCATGCGAAATGTCGCGTGTTGTTTTCCTCAACACAGGATGACCGTAAATGTGAATAGGTAAAATCATAATCAATTAATCATCTTGCAACTCCCCGCGAAAAATGCGCCAATCTCTATCTCAACATACTTGGCGACAATCTCACCCGTCAGGTGGGACGAAGATTTCAGTTTCACAGTACCGTTAAGAATAATGTTCCCGTCAACCCTGCCGTACAAATCACAGTCCTCGCACTCAATGTTGCCCGTAACCTCCGCCTGCTGCCCGATAATCACCCTCCCGCTGCACTCAATACTGCCCTCCAATCTGCCGTCAATCCGGAAATCTTCCTCCGCCTTGACGTCCCCCTTCACAAAAGTGCCGACCGCCAAAGTATTGTGAGTTACGCCGGAGGAGATATTTTCTTTGTTCTTCATCTTAAACACGATATTTCTATGTTATATTGTTGTGATACGTATTGTGAATCGCAAAAATACAACTTATTTGCTTACTTACAAACAAAAACATAATTTTGCAGGGAAATTTTAACGGAAGCCAAACATACCTTATGGATTACATAGAACTGAACAACATGACCTTTCACGCCTTTCACGGCGTCTTCCCACAAGAACGAAAAACAGGAAATAAATTTACCGTCAGCCTTAGAATCTACTCAAACCT
>JAIRMF010000038.1 GCA_031258895.1 Dysgonamonadaceae bacterium
AACAGCAAACTTTATACTTCAACATCCGCACTGTATTTTTCCCAATGGAAAACAGGGCGGTATTTTTTTGTGCGCCATACTGATGCAGCGACAAAACGCATATGGTTTTTTAAACAATATGCCGATCTTTACGAGGAGTGAATTATATATAATGTGAAGCGTATTATATATAATGCAAAGTGTATTATATATAATGCGGAGTATATTATATATAATGCAAAGCGTATTATATATAATGCAAAGCGTATTATATATAATGTGAAGCGCACCTATATTAGTAAAGACGTCCCAGAGGGATATGTGCTTTGACCTTATTCATTTGCATTTGAGACATGTAACGGGACAAAATGGATAGAGCAATGCTAGCCCGAAGGGCCCTTTGTTCCCCATTATACTCCAACCTGTGATGAAACCAATCAGGTTTGTATAGACCTGAAAAAGAATTTTACAGCTACCGTTTTGAATGATATCGATCTTAGTATCACAGTTGCATGGTACAGCGGCAATAACATCAATACTGCCATAAACCGGATGACCAACCATTCTGATTACGGAGCCAAGCCCAAGGAAATGTGTCTACACCGGCCTGGAAAACTTCTTGTCGGATGTAGAGTGCATCCTGTCGAATACAGCCGCAACGTTCCGAACATAAAGCCGGCCCGCAGACGTGACCTCCACCCTGTCCCCGGTCAACCTGACAATCCCATCATCAACAAACTGCCGGAATCCATCTTCCTCAAAAGAAACAACCGATTTTATCGCTCCAACCGGCAAATGCAACTTCTCGGAAAGCCTTTCGAAATCGACAACAAGGTTACACATCAGGGTCGTTATCACTTCGCGCGTAATCTGTTCCTCTGCCGACAGTGCATAACCTCTCACGGTCGCAAGCCCGTCGGTCTCTATTCTTCGGATGTAATCCCCTATCTCTTTACTGTTCTGAGCATAGGCGCCGGTCAACTGAGACACCGCCGATGAGCCGAAAGCGTAAACCTGACCTGTCGTACGGCGTGTGGTGTATCCCTGAAAATTACGGTGCAATTGCCGGTTTTGCATCGCAAAGTACAGCTCGTCCGTCCGTCTTACAAAATGATCAAACCCAACAGTCTCATATCCGGCCCGGCCAAGAATCTCTCCTATCCGATCGTAAATCAAAGCCTTTTCGCCCTCAGCGGGAAAACCCGTCTTTTCAAGTACAAGCTGGCGAGGATTTATCCACGGTACGTGCGCATAAGAAAATGTGACAATGCGGTCCGGCTCAAGCGCCGCCGCCTGCATAACCGTTTCCGAAAAACTGTCGACACTCTGGAACGGAAGTCCGTAAAGCAGATCAAGATTGATACCTACCGGTCTTTCCCTCAATAACCGAAAAATCGTCCCGAGAGGTAACCGAGATTTACGACGGTTCACAGCTTTCAATACCGCTTCCTTAAAATCCTGCACACCTATGCTGAAACGATTAAATCCCGCATCGGCAAGCGATAACCATTCATTCTCACTCAAATACGAAGGATGACACTCGACAGCAATCTCCGGCCGGTCTATCTGCGGAAACGACGTCAACAGTCTATCGTTAAATTCCTTCAATACGGATACGGGAAGAATGGTCGGCGTCCCGCCACCGTAGTGAATCTGTGCAATTTTTCGATTAGGATTTATATATCGCAAGACACCTGAAATTTCGTGGCGTAACGCCGAAACATACCGTTCTACCGTTTTCTTGTCTTTCATCGCTACAGAATTGCATCCGCAGTAATGGCATAAATGACGACAAAACGGAATATGAATATAGAACGAAACATGCTCCGGCTGACTCCGGTTGGACGCCTCAAGCGCTATCCTGTAGTCCTCTGCGGTAAATGTTTCCTTAAAATAATTCGCCGGCGGATAACTCGTATATCGCGGTACCGGAACATTGTATTTCGCAAGAAATTTGCTCATAATTGAATTTGCCGAACTGCCGGCTACGTATCATCAGGCGGTGTTTTGTAAATAACCGTCAACCCATCCCGTACAGGCAGTATGATTTTTTCTGTCCGTGTGTCGGCAGCAATCATGTCGTTGAAACGCATTATTTCCTGACTGTGCAAGTCGGAAACGTGAGGTTTTTCCATCACCTTCCCACCCCAAAGAGTATTATCGGCAAGAATTATACCCCCGTATCGTACCCTATCAAAAACAGCGTTATAGGTTGCACAGTATTCGCATTTGTCGCCATCAATGAACACCATATCAAAGCATCCCAGTTTAGGAATCAGTTCGAGAGCATTGCCGATATGCAGATGTATTCGACTTTTCAATGGCGATTTGTCAAACTGTTCGAGGATGAAATCTTCCATCTCGTCATTGATTTCGACAGTGTGAATCTCACCGCCGCAAGGCAACCCTTCCGCCATGCAAAGAGTTGCGTATCCCGTAAAAGTGCCTACCTCAAGAATACGCTGCGGACGAAACATACGCACAATCATCTTCAATAATCGCCCCTGTAAATGTCCCGCAATCATGCGCGGATTGAGCAACCGAATATTCGCCGTCCTGTACAGTTCCCTCAACTGTGGAGGCTCCCTGTCGATATGTTGCTCAATATATCCCTCAAGACCTTCCAATTAACTAACTTTTAATTGTTTTAATGCCTCAATGGCCAGACGGTATGAATCCATCCCAAAACCCGCTATAACACCCTTACAGGCAGCAGCAAGCAGAGATTGACGCCGGAACTGCTCACGAGCATATACGTTTGATATATGTACTTCCACTACCGGCGTCTCAACACTCTTTATCGCATCGTGTATGGCAACCGAAGTATGAGTATATGCGCCCGCATTCAACACAATTCCATCAAAAGAAAATCCCGTTTGGTGAATTCTGTTGATGATCTCGCCTTCCACATTCGACTGATAATAATGAATTTCAGTATCGGAGAATTTTATTCGTAGTTCTTTCAGGTAATCTTCGAACGTCGCAACGCCATAAATGTCGGGTTCGCGGATACTGAGAAGATTTAAATTCGGTCCGTTAATTATTTGAATCTTCATATTTTTCTTTATTTTCTTCCTGTTTTATTTCTTCAAACGCATCGTCCTTTACCTTACGCATAAAACGCCATGCGAAGTAAATAACCACAATAAATCCGACTGCATAAAGTAATTGTTTCATCTTCCCTTTGTTTTTCCTTCGAGAACAGATTTAATATCCCCGTTGTTATTATTAAGTATTTCCACCGCTCTCCCAATAATCGGGTCGCCTTCCATTGCAACCACGAAAAACGTTTCTTCGCCAAAGAAATTTCCGAGTATCTGAGCATAAGTTGTACGCAGAATGCTGCGGGAAGAAATGTTTATCAGGTTGGAGCGTCGCTTGATACCGTACTTTTCGGCAAAGTGAGTAATATCGTATAGAATCGGTTGAGTCTTCAGGTAATCAAGCATTGAATTGTGATCCTTAAACTCGCTTAATTTTACGCGGTTGGCGTCGGAATATTCCCCTGAATATTGCCGGAAAATATTGTTACGATCAAGATTTATGTAATACGAGGTTATTTCGGCAGTATCAAGAGGAACAAAAATATCCGGCATGACACCGCCGCCGCCATATACTTTACGTCCTTTTTTTGTATAAAACAATTGTTGCTCGTTCTGGTGAACGCTATCTTCATGAAACTCCTCGCCGTCGGAAAACCGATCGAGAAATTCTTCGTTGTACTCCTCTGCTTTTCCTAATTCGTATTTCCTCTGAATATTGCGTCCGGAAGGTGTAAAGTATCGCGCTATGGTAAGACGTACCGCCGAACTGTCCGAGAGTTCTATCTGATTTTGGATAAGTCCTTTGCCAAACGTACGACGACCGATAATTAAACCTCTGTCGTTGTCTTGAATCGCCCCTGCAACTATTTCACTTGCCGACGCCGAAAACTGATCAACCAGTATCACAAGCGGATTTTCTTGCAGAGAACCCAAACCATTTGCCTGAATTTCTTCTCTTGGGAAAGCATTCCCCTCGGCATAAACAATGGGACTGCCTGCGGATAAGAACTCATTACAGATATTGACTGCCGCATCAATGACTCCACCGCTGTTGCTCCTCAAATCGATAATGAATTTCGAGCAACCTTGTGAAAGCAGATGAGCCATCGCCTTAATAAACTCATTGTATGTATTAGCGCTGAATGAATCGTAGATCTTGATAAGACCGATATTGTCGGATATTTTGTAGTATGCTTTGATTGTGGTAAGCGGAATATTCCGACGAACAACGCTGTAATTCAGTAACGAGTTTTCCCCTCGACGTTGAATTTGCAACTGTACCGTAATTCCTTCCGAGCCACGAAGATTATTTCGTATTTTCTCCTCAGAAAAATTGTCACCTGTGAATTTTAGATTATTTACGGTAATGATACGATCGCCGGGCATAAGTCCGGCCTGTTCGGCCGGTCCACCCTTAATGATGTTGAGTACAACCATCGTGTCGGCGATAGCGCAGTATTCGATGCCTACGCCGGCGAATTGTCCTTCCATATCCGCTTTCAGTTCGGCAAATTCGTCAGCCGGAATATAGGCGGAATGGGGGTCGAGTTCGGCCATAAGTTTTGGCATAACCTGTTCCGTCAAGTCATGTATTGAAACTTCGTCAACATAAGCATTATCGATGATATCGAGCAGCAGACTGATTTTATTGCTCTCGGGCTGAAAAAATCCGTGCATAAGAGATTGCCTTGAAAGAAGTTCTCCGGCTATGAATCCGACGAGCAAGGCAAGCAGGGTGTAACCCAATATTTTAAAGTTCTTCTTTCCCAATGTAAACGAGTTCAATATTTGCTTTCACGAGCAATTCCAATCCGTCTGTCAAGCGATATTTTTCGGAATAAACCACGCGTTTTATTCCTGACTGAATGATGAGTTTGGCACACTCTATGCAGGGCGAGGCAGTAACATAAAGGGTAGCGCCGTTGCTACTATTGTTGGAGCGGGCGATTTTTGTGATTGCGTTAGCTTCGGCGTGGAGCACATATGGTTTGGTTTTTCCGTCGTCATCTTCGCAGGTATTTTCAAAACCCGAGGGTGTTCCGTTGTATCCATCCGAGATGATCATTTTGTCACGGACGATCAGGGCGCCGACTCTTCTGCGTTGGCAGTAGGAATTTTCACTCCATATCTGTGCCATCCGCAAGTATCGTTTATCTAAGTCGAGTTGTTTTTTTGTCGGCTGTAACATTTTTCTTTCCATAAAAAAACGTAGCAAAGTTATAAAAAACCGTTGAATTAGCAGCAAAGGCTGTCGTATGCAGGTAAATTGTTACAAAAAACCCAAAATATTTTTTTATTAAGAAACTTTGGACTACCTTTGCATCCCGGAATTTGACGATGACAATTAACAAAAAATAAAAATTAAACCGTAAAAAAAGATTATGATTATTGTTCCACTGAAGGAGGGCGAGAACATTGAACGCGCCTTAAAGAAGTTCAAGAGGAAATTCGAGAAGACCGGCGTTACTAAGGAATTACGCAGCAGGCAGGCTTTTACTAAACCCTCTGTAAGGAAGCGGAAACAGAAGATTCACGCTGTTTACGTTCAGAAGCTGCAGCAAGCCGAAGAATAAAGCGAGACACAACTTCATTTTCATTTATCAAAAGTTTTTCAGTTCCTGATACAATCTGGACGCCGGCAATCCCATAACATTGTAGAAAGAACCTTCGAGGTATTCGACGCCGATATACCCGATCCATTCTTGTACGCCATATGCTCCGGCTTTGTCGCGAGGGGTGTAGTGTTTGACGTAGTAATTGATTTCCGGCTCGTCGAGTTCGGCGAATTTAACTTTTGAGACGGAGTGGAAGGCGGTTTGTTTTTTGTTGCTGGTGAGGCAGACTCCCGTTATTACCTCGTGAGTATTTCCTGAAAGCGCCTTGAGGGTTGCTATCGAATCTGTTTCGTTTTTCGGTTTACCGTATACTTTCCCGTTGAACCAGACTATTGTATCGGCAGTTAGGAGGAGGGTGTCGTCTTGCATCCAGGCGCTGCAGGCGGATGCTTTTAGGCGGGCGAGATAGACCGGTATTTCTTCACGCTGCAATGTTTCGGGGTAACATTCTTTTACTTCCGGCGGTTTTCTCACTTCGTATTTGACGTCAAGTCCTGACAACAGTTCTTTTCTGCGAGGGGAGTTTGAGGCCAGGATTAATCGGTATTTTTTTATATTTTCGAGCATTTCCAAAAGATTTACCAGCCAAACGCAATATCATCCTGCATCCAGACGCCCTGCATTTTCAGCACTTGTTCCACAATATCTCGTCCCACTCCTTCGCCTCCTTTCCTTGGCGACACGTAACGTGCGACCGCCTTTATTTCCGGCGCCGCGTCCGCGGGGCAGCACGGCAAGCCGACGATTTTCATTATTTGATAATCCGGGATGTCGTCGCCGACGTAACATATTTCTTCGGTTTTCAGGCCTGTTTCGGCGATAAATTCTTGCAGTTGCCGGATTTTGTTGTGTGCTTTGAGGTAGACGTGTTGAAATCCGAGTTTTTCGAAGCGGATTTTCACGGCGTTAGAGTCTCCGCCGGTAATTATGCAGAGTTGGAGTCCCGTTTTTGCCGCCAGCTGAAGCGCATAACCGTCTTTGGTATTCACCGTTCGTATCGGCTCGCCATCTGTAGACAGCGCGACGGACTCCGGTGACAACACTCCGTCCACATCGAAGATCAGAGCCTTGATTTTTTTGAGATCGTAATCTATCATTGTATTTTGTGTTTTGATGCAAATTTAATAATATTATTGTGAATGTTTGACGTGCCGAACTGTGCGGCGGATGAAACACGTATGGAGTCACCCGTCCCGAAAAGTGCATAACAGGCACAACCTGTATAGATCGAAAACCCGCAAAGAAGGACGCTCCCCCAGCAAATGACGCTCGATGAGCCGACGAAATAAGCGGAAAAATATCGCAACAATTCCAGATAACCGAAACTTCCGGAGAAAAAACTCACTGCGCGTCAGCTTGGAATAAATTTTCTGCCCGGACTTATTCTGCAAGATTCGCTCAATCCTGTGAAGGTTTAAGACGCTGCTATATGTTTTTTCCAAAAAAACAGACGCAGGCTCAAGACCCATATGGATGAGCGGATTGTCGATATT
>JAIRMF010000063.1 GCA_031258895.1 Dysgonamonadaceae bacterium
ACAACACCAAATATTTCATAATATTCAGAGATAAATTTATGTCGGTATGTGCTGTTGTCATCGTCATAACGGGTGCAAAGGTAAACAATGTTTTTTAATCCACCAAATAAATCAGAAAAAAATCAGGGCAAACGCACGAAAATTAAGTAATCAATTTATTGAGATATGCCAAGTCATATGCAGATTTTAGTCTTCGTTTCTTCAGACTTAGCTTATCGGACAACTTGTGTAAGCACTTTTTCTCTATCCGAATATCTTCTACATCTAATATATATTCTTGTATCGATTTCATGACGAAAAGGTAATATTTTCGTGCGTTTGCCCTGAAAATAATTTGAGAAAAGCTTGTTTTATAAAAAAAATGATTACTTTTGTGGCCGCATACGAAACAAAACACAATCAAATGAACCGGTTTTATTTTACATACTTCTTTTTTTACCCCTACTTTTGGTACAGGTCGGGGCGGGATTTTGTATCGTAAAACCGTAAACAAGTTTTTAAGTAACAACAGAATCCTGTCCGAATAAGACAGGATTTTTTTTAAATAACAAAAACAAATCGACAACAAAAATGGAACTTCAATCAATCTTGCTACCCGCAATGAACGCTCAACGTCCAATAGTCATCGCCGGTCCATGCAGTGCGGAAACGGAAAAACAGGTGATGACAACCGCCTGCGACCTCTCAAAAAAAGGCGTGCAAGTCTTTAGAGCCGGCATATGGAAACCGCGCACCAAACCAGGCGGCTTCGAAGGCGTCGGTACAGTCGGCCTACCCTGGCTGCAAAGAGTGAAACAGGAGACGGGAATGTACGTCGGCACGGAAGTAGCCAACAAAAAACATGTCTTCGAGGCCGTGAAACACGATATCGACGTCCTATGGCTTGGCGCCCGTACCTCGGTTAACCCGTTCGCAGTACAGGAAGTAGCGGAAGCGCTGAAGATCTCCGGATTCGACGGGCCTGTCCTCATTAAAAACCCCGTTAATCCGGATATCGAACTATGGATCGGCGCTATCGAACGAATATACAATGAAGGTATCCGTCGCATTGGCGTCATACACCGCGGATTCAGTACGTACGACAAAAAGCTCTACCGAAATATGCCCTCCTGGCACGTTCCGATAGAGCTAAAGCGTCGTATCCCAAACATCCCCCTGTTCTGCGACCCAAGCCATATAGGCGGTAAAAGAGAACTAATAGCGCCCCTCTGCCAACAAGCAATGGACTTGAATTACGACGGATTAATTATCGAATCGCACTGCACGCCCGATGAGGCCTGGAGCGATAAAGAACAACAAATAACCCCCGATGTATTGTCATACATCCTCAACATGATCGTCGTAAGAGAAACCAACCAAACAACAGAAAACCTCGTCCAACTGCGACAGCAAATAGACGAAATCGATGCCGAACTGCTCAGTATACTAACCAAACGGATGAGAATATCGCGCGAAATAGGACAATACAAAAAAGAACACAGCATGCCGGTACTGCAAACTGCCCGATACAGTGAAATACTTGCCAACCGTATCACCGAAGCCGACAAAATAGGTATTGGAGCAAGTTTCATGAGTACCATTTTTGAGGCGATACATGAAGAATCCATCCGACAACAAATAGAGATCCTAAACAAATAAACATATGAAAATCCAGATTCTCGGCGCAGGAAAGATGGGCTCATTCTTCGCCGACGTATTAAGCTCCGAACATGAAGTTGCAATATTCGACCCAAACAGTGAACGCCTCAAATTCACCTACAACTGCGTCCGAATGACACGACCCGAAGATATCCTCGACTTCAAACCGGAAATCCTGCTTAACGCCGCTACCGTAAAATATACGATCGAAGCATTCAAAGCCGCTTTGCCATATGTCTCCGAAACATGCATCATCTCCGACATCGCATCGGTAAAAACAGGACTGGAAACATTCTACCGCAAGCTGGGACGACCGTTTGTATCGACTCATCCGATGTTCGGACCAACATTCGCCAAACTCGGTAGCCTGTCATTAGAAAATGCCATCATCATTTCCGAATCCTCACACCTGGGGAAAGTCTTTTTCAGAGATCTCTACAGCCGCCTCAAACTAAATATCTTCGAATACTCCTTCGAAGAACACGACGAAACCATAGCATATTCCCTGTCCATCCCCTTCACATCCACACTCGTATTTGCCTCGGTAATGAAACCTCAGGAAGCGCCCGGCACCACATTCAAAAAACACAACGAAATTGCTCGTGGATTGCTTTCCGAAGATGACTATCTGCTCACCGAAATCCTCTTCAATCCACGCACAACGACACAACTCGCGCAAATCAGAAAAGAACTCGCAGAACTGATAACTATAATAGAAAACAAGGATACGGAAGCGATGGGGAAGTTTTTGAAGGCAGTACGTGAAAAAATCAAATAGCGCAACAGAAGCAGGCGTGAAAAGTCTGTCTACGCCTGTCAATGTCGATAACCTCACCCTCTGTCAAGGTGACATTTGCGCAAGTAAAAAAAATGCTCTAACTTTGTACCAAATATATGTGATAAACGATGTTAAAGGCATTATTATTAATCGTTATAGTCATCATGCTGATCGGAGCGTTGTTTGGATTCAACGTCGGCAAGATGCTATTTGGCAGTTCGCCGCGCAGCAAGCACTACCGGCAAAATACCAGCCGCCGGCAGACTGAAAAATCAAAATCCGCCAAAAAAATCATCAAGAAAGATGAAGGCGAATATGTCGATTTTGAAGAAATCAAAGATTAGGTCTTTATCAAACTGATAAATTCTTCCCTCGTTTTTGCCTGGTTGAAAACTCCTGTAAAATCGGAAGTGGTAGTGATGGAATTTTGTTTCTCAACGCCCCGCATCTGCATGCAGAGGTGTTGCGCCTCAATAACTATCATCACGCCAAGAGGGTTTAGCGTTTCCTGAATGCAATTCTTTATTTGGGTAGTCATCCGTTCCTGAATCTGCAGGCGACGGGCAAATACGTCAACTACACGCGGAATTTTACTTAACCCTACTACCATCTTGTTGGGAATATAGGCTATGTGCGCCTTGCCGAAAAATGGTAGCAGATGGTGTTCGCACATCGAAAAGAAATCAATGTCTTTCACTATAACCATTTGCTTATAATCTTCGATAAATACGGCAGAGGAGAGTATAGTACCCGGATCCTGTCCATAACCTCCGGTCAGGAAAAGCATTGATTCGGCTACACGTTCGGGGGTTTTGATAAGGCCTTCGCGTGCGGCGTCTTCGCCAAGTAGATCAAGAATTTTCAGGTAATGATGGGCGATTTCTTCTTTTCGTTTCAGAAATTCAGGTGTGTCCATAACGTTATTGTGTTGATAATGGAAAGTTTATCTTTTCAAAAACTATGTACATTTCCTTTCCGAATTCGGGAAACATCTTTTGCATGTCGCGGAGAACAACAACTGCCGCTTCTCGGGAGAGGAAATCACCGGCAAAAACTTTCCATACAGGTGCTTCGTAACGGATATAAGTTTTCATTTCCGGAAAGTTTTCATAAATCTGCATTTGTCTGTAAGCGGCTTCATTCTTAGATTTTTTAGGGTTGTTACCCATATAGACAACTATCCTGAATCCATCGACTTTAACCGAAACGCTATTATCTGAAAAATTGCTTTCGACAGCAGGCGTTCCAAGTAGGGTTGAAACGGCGTCGTCTACCGCAATACGAATTGTTCCTTCGCCTATAGTTGAACTCTGAAGTTCGTCAATGATGCCCTTCTGCGCTTGACAGGTGAAAATAACTGCTGTACAAACTGCGGAAGTCAAAATTGTTTTCCGCAACATCCCTTAAAACGCTTCTACGATTGGCAAAAATTTATCCACAGACAGTGATGCTCCGCCGATAAGTCCACCGTCAACATCAGGTTTGGCAAACAGTTCTCCGGCGTTTCCGGCATTACAACTGCCACCGTAGAGGATTGAAATCGAATCGGCAACGGCGCTCCCATATCTCTCGGCAATGGTCTTGCGTATGAATGCATGTATTTCCTGCGCTTGCTCTGAAGTAGCGGTTTTGCCGGTACCGATTGCCCAGACGGGTTCGTAAGCGAGAACGATTTTCCTGAAATCTTCAGTAGGAAGGTCAAACAGCGATTCTGAAATTTGCGTGCTTACTACATCTTTCTGTTTGTTTGCCTCGCGTTCGGCAAGTACTTCTCCGACGCAAAAAATGGGGATAAGTCCATTGGCAAGCGCCAACAGTACTTTTTCTTTCAGGACGGCATTAGTTTCACCGTAGTATGTACGACGTTCCGAATGTCCTACGATAACGTACTTTGCTCCAGTCGATGCAATCATTGCAGCGGATACTTCACCGGTGTAAGCACCCGAAGATTTATCGGCAAGATTCTCTGCGCCGACAATTACGGTCTTTACTTCGGCAACAACGGATGCCAGATGAATAAACGGTACACAAATGACAACTTCGCATTTCAAAGTCTTCTCTTCAAGCGTTTTCTGCAATTCTCGTGCAAGAACAATCCCCTCTTGCAGGGTATTGTTCATTTTCCAGTTCCCTGCTACAATATTTTTTCTCATTCTATTATTTGATTAATATGTTTATACTGTTCCTTCATTCGTTTTTTCTTTATATCATCCAGATAACGGTTGGATTTTTTCTTGCGGTGATTCCTGTGATGATAATAATATTTGTCTAAAAAATACAACACAACAAGCGGGATAAGCAGGATAAGCAAGGTAATAGTGATTTTTAGTGAACTGTGATTAGAGCCTTGCCGTCCGAGTGGGGACTCTTCGAGGGGCTTGTCGAGTTTAGACGGTAAATCACTGTTCGGCCACTTGTTGAGAATAGTTCCATCTTTGATGAGCAATAGTCCAGGGTTTGAACGGACAATTGTTTTCAGCGTAGTTTCGTCGGTAGTACAGAACGGATATTCTGATGCAGTATTTTCTTCCCACTTTCTGATGTCGTCATTTAAAGAGGCGGTCAGTGCATAAAAACCGTATTCGTTTAGACGGGCATAGTCGTATATATCGTTGATTAATGAAATATTATTGTCCTTTGCATTTTCTATATTACTTGAAATCAAAAGGAAGGTATATGATAGATTATCAAGTATTGCGTCGGTAATGTCTTCTCCCATGACGTCAGTTATCGTAAAATCATGGATCGGTGGAACATAACCTTTTTTTATCACACTATTGCGGGAATCAACGAAAGTCCACGTCGCATCATCTTTAGGGTAGTTGTTGAGGTTGAACTCCTTACTTACGCCATTTTTGGAATAAACAAGTGTAGTTTCGTATTTTGATTGTTCTGCATCATCGGGAATTTTCATTTTTTCTTTGATATTGGTTCCAATTTTATAAGG
>JAIRMF010000064.1 GCA_031258895.1 Dysgonamonadaceae bacterium
TGTCGGCATGGTTGATGATTCTCTTTGCACGGTCTTCACTTCCGGGATGTGTGCTGATGATGGTCAGTTTTTTCATAATATCGCTCTCCTCGGTGGATAGCCTGTACATAAGGTCGGCAAACGGTTTCGGATCTATCCGGCTTTTTTGCAGGTATTCCACGCCTGTTTTGTCGGCCTGTTCTTCCATCTTCCGGTCATAAGCGGTGGAAGTCAGTATCTTCAGGCCCTCCATACCGCCCGCACCGGAATTTAACATCGCGGAAAGTGCAGCGAAACCGATTTCCTTTCCCAATTTCGACATAACGTGCTTTTTCTCGATATGGGCGATTTCGTGAGCCATGACGCCGGCAAGTTCTTCCGGTTTTTTGCAGTACAGGATCAATTCGGTATTAACGGTCAGATGTCCGTCAGGCAGAGCGTATGCGTTTATTTCACCGTTTTTCACGAGATGAACGGTAATTTTTTGAGGATTAATGCCGTTGTCGGTACAAATCCTTTCTTTTATGTTGTTGAGTATGTAGGTTGTTTCTTTGTCCGTAATTTCCTTGTTTTCGTTTGAGATAAGTTCCATTACGTATTTTCCCAATTCTTTTTCCATTTTCGACGGAACGTCTTTGATCTTATAAATATCGACAAAATCTATCCGACTTAACCCCATCCAGATCACCAGAAAGGGGATAACGAGGTATACCGATTGAAAAAACGTCCTTTTGAAGCCTGCGAAACTTCCTTTTTGTTGCATCAATTCGGTCAGTTCTCCGAAAAACCAGAACCGGACGTCCTCCTTTTTACGCACCCGGACGGCGGCGTACAGAGAGATAAAGAATTCGAGTGCATTGTATGTCAAAACAATAATAATGTATGCAATATAGGCATTGGTAACTTCCGAATGTTTTGTAAGGATGGAAACGGTCCAGCCCAGACCGATGGAATTGATTGGCACGACTGCAAGTTGCGACAGCATGGACTGCATACTGTGAAACCGTATGAAATCCGACCGTTTCTTCCGGTTAGCAAGCCAGAAAATGACGCTCCCGATAACATTGATGATAGGCATCGGAAGTCCTACAATGATGATCAATACACTCATCAGGTAGGCATAGGAAGCCTGTTCAGCCTCCTCTTCGTAAATAAATTTTGGGGAATAAGAATTATTTTCCATGTCTTTTTTAGGATTAAAGTTTTTGGTTATTCATTAGCCGCAAGTCATTTCCGTAATATAATATTTCATCTGCGTAATATAATATTCCATTTCCGTAATATAATATTTCATCTACGTAATATAGTATTTCATCTACGTAATACAGTATTTCATCTACGTAATATAGTATTTCATCTACGTAACATAATATTTCATCTAAGGAATATAGTACATCACTGCCTTATGTATATTTATAAATGTTCCATATCCAATTGGTTACAATCAATACAAGGACAACCATCCAAACGTATTTTATTCTCAATACCGCCTCCGCACTCTGATACAACCGCCAAAAACCGTCCTTCCCGCAAATCAGATCAAACAATATCCACAAAGGAAAAACAACCATCGGCAAAAACACAACATACCCCAAAGGATTCGCATGTAAAGCGGATAAAAAATCACCCTTCAACAGAAAAAGTACCGAACGCGTCGACCCGCAGGATGGACAGGGTACACCGGTCACCCTATGAAACAAACAACCGGTAACAACGTGCGACCACCCGCATGAAACATGGCCTATCAACCGGATGTACCCGACCAAACACAATACGCCGACAAAGAAATAAACCCTTTTCCTTGTCATCGTAACCGCTACTCCTAACGAATGGAAACTTCCTGCAATTTCCGATAATTCCTTTCCTTCGCTGCGGACATTATCAGAAACCAGTCTACAATACTCCAGATACCGAACCCACCGCAGGTAAGCAGCTTGCCAAGCCCTAAACCGGTATCGCCAATGAAAAACCTGTCGATGCCAAGCGAACCGGCAAGCAAAGAAATGATCAAAACAAACGTCGGGTCCTTAAATTGCAGCGTCTGAACCCAACCCCACTTCTCGTCCGGTAATTCGGTTAACATTTGCCTGACGGATTGTAACTGAAAACCGTCAAAATACTTACTGTTCATCATCATGAACAAATCTACTTTCGATGCATCCATTTTATTTATTTTTATTTGATTAATAATGTACAAATGTAAGTGAATTTTTTGAGACTGCATAAATTAAGCGTGGATTTTCACCTAATATCATATGATCCTTATGCGAAATCCATCGAAACGATACTGCTCCGTTTCCATCAGATTCAAGATAAATGATTAATTTTGCACGAAAAATCGCTACACATGGACATGCAAATGAGAACTCTGGAACAAATCACAGCACAAAAACTGCTCAAAATTCATGCAGTCAAACTCCAACCGTCAAACCCGTTCGTCTGGGCGTCGGGATGGAAATCACCGATCTATTGCGACAACCGTAAAACCCTCTCGTATCCGGAAATTCGCAGCTTCATAAAACTCGAACTGTCACGAATCGTCATGGAACGTTACGACGGTACAACCGCTGTCGCCGGCGTCGCCACCGGAGCAATCGCACAAGGCGCAATGGTTGCCTCCGAACTCAACCTTCCTTTTGTCTATGTACGTTCCACCCCGAAAGGACACGGACTTGAAAACCTGATAGAAGGCGACCTTAAACCCGGCTCAAAAGTTGTTGTTGTCGAAGACCTTATTTCTACCGGCGGTAGCAGTCTAAAAGCGGTTGACGCCATTCGTAATGCCGGTTGTGACGTAGAGGGGATGGTTGCGATTTTTACGTACGGTTTTCCGATTGCAAAGAAGGCGTTTCTGGAATCTAAGGTCGACTGTACTACGCTCTGCGACTATGATACGATTTTGGACGAGGCGCTAAGGACGGGATATATCAAACAGTCGGACATCAAAACCTTGCAGGAGTGGCGCAAAGCTCCGGATGAATGGTGTAAATAAACAAAATGATTATTACAATATGACGGAATTTGTCAGTGAAATTAAACAGGTCCCTTACGGGGAACAGGCGGTTTTTGAAGTACTCTCCGACCTGAATAACCTCTCAAAGATAAGGGACAGCATCCCAAAACAGACCGATATGGTAAAGGATTTTGAGTTTGACAGCGATTCCTGTTCTTTTTCGGTGGATCCGGTCGGCAAGGTTCGTTTTTCCATTGTTGAGCGCGAGCCTTACAAGACGATTAAATTTACCGCCGACAAAACTCCTATCGGGGTTAACTTTTGGATTCAACTCAAGGAGGCGGCTCCGGATGTAACAAAGATCAAACTGACTATCCGTGCGGAACTAAACCCCTTCATCAAGCCTATGGTATCGAAGCCGTTGCAGGAAGGCGTTAACAGGATTGCGGATATTCTGTCCAACATACCTTACGGGGAGTTGAAGAAATAAGCTTTTTCACATTACGATTCTCGGAAACGGTTGACACTCCATCCCGACGAATTCGCCTGCGAGATATTGAAAGTATCCGCAAATGGCGACCATTGCTGCGTTATCGGTAGTGAATTTGAGTGGTGGGATATGGATTTTCCAGCCGTACTTTGCCGCATGTTCTTCGATGGCGCATCTAAGGCCCGAGTTGGCGGACACTCCGCCTGCTATTGCCACCTCATCAATTTTCAAATCTTTTGCCGCCTTACGCAGTTTTTGCATAAGGATTTCGACGACCGTTTTCTGGAGGGTTGCGCAGAGGTTTTCGCGGTGTTCTTCGACAAAGTTCGGATTTTCTTTCAGTCTGTCTCTGAGGAGGTACAGGAACGAGGTTTTCAGTCCGCTGAAGCTGTAATTGTAGTCTGGAATCCGGGGTTTATTTAATTTGAAGACGTCGGGATTTCCTTTTTTCGCAAGTTTATCTACGGCAGGCCCACCCGGGTACGGCAAGTTCATTATTTTGGCGCATTTATCGAACGCTTCACCTGCCGCATCGTCGATAGTTTGTCCGATAACTTCCATATCGTTCCATTCGCGGACTAAGATTATCTGTGAATTTCCGCCCGATACGAGGAGGCATAGGAAAGGGAATTCGGGTGTGGCATTTTTGTTGTCGTCTTGTTGTATGAAATGGGCCAGGACATGCGCTTGCAGGTGGTTTACCTGAATCATTGGGATGTTCAGGGAGAGTGCGAAACCTTTGGCGAAAGAGACTCCGACGAGCAGCGAGCCGAGCAGTCCGGGCCCACAGGTGAATGCGACGGCGGACAGTTCTTTTTTATCGATTCCCGCCATCCGGATGGCTTCATGGACGACGGGGATGATGTTTTTCTGATGTTCACGGGAGGCGAGTTCCGGCACGACGCCGCCGTACGATTCGTGTACTTTTTGGTTTGCGATCACGTTTGAGAGCAGTCTTCCGTTGTTGATAACCGCTGCGGAGGTGTCGTCGCAGGAGGATTCTATGCCGAGTATATATTTGTTCATGTTTTTGATTTAATAAAAGTCTGCGAAATTAGGGAAAAATCGAGAGAAGGGCAAACGGCAGCCGGACTCGGCAAAGTTTCGGCAGCCGCCATACCACAGGAATTTTTTTATTAAAGACTTTAAGGGCCTTAAGGAATCTTTTACTCCCCCTTGCACGCAACGCGGAAGCCGGTACGGTAGTCACGGTAGTACGGGTAGTTGCCGAAGCGATTCGAGACGTGGCAGTTGAACTCGTCATAGTTCCAGCCGCCGCCGCGTAAGGCGCGCTTATTCCCTATGGTGTTAATGATACCTACATTACTTGGATCGGGAGAATCAGGATTCTCAATACAGCAATCTACATAGCCACCTAACCAGTCCCAACACCATTCCAAAACATTCCCATTCATATCGTAAAGACTAAGCTCGTTGGGGGCTTTCGTTGCTACGATCTTGATACCGTTATAAGAATCGTTGGTATTCTGGTCACCATTGTTATTATCAAGATACCATGCAACATCGCCGATGGTATTGCTGCCGCTGTAAACATACTGAGTGCCGCTTGTGCCGAGCGTGCGAGTGTATTCATTCTTTTGGCCGCCGCGAGCGGCATATTCCCATTCGGCCTCGGTAGGAAGACGGTAACCATTCTTACTGAAATCGTAGAAGGCTTTATCCCAAGTAGTACGTTTATCTGCGTCATCCATGACTTCTGTAAGATTACTGTACGTTAAATCTTCCCAGTCTTTTTTTGTTGTCAAGCCCTCTACGGTATAACAGATGTCCTTGCCTTCAAGAATGCTCAATTTATTGCAAAAAGCAATCGCATCGTACCAGCTAACATTATACGCAGGATATTTGCCTTCAATTCCTACAGCGTCTTGATTGTAAATATTATTCCACGCAGGATTAG
>JAIRMF010000033.1 GCA_031258895.1 Dysgonamonadaceae bacterium
CTCAAAGACAGGCGCTATTTCTCCGAAAGCCGTTCCGGAGAACCGTCCAGGCTGTATCGTCAGACCAAAATTCAATCGGAATGGACGCCGCCTGTCCCTGTCGAGATACCGATTGATTCGGCAGGCAGCGACGCCTTCCCTTTCATCATGCCGGACGGCCTTACACTGTACTTCGCCTCGACAGGTAACGGGTCGATCGGCGGATACGATATCTTCGCCGCCCGTTACAACCTTTCCAACAGCACCTATCTGACGCCTTCTCAACTCGGCATGCCGTTCAATTCAACATCGAACGACTATCTTTACGCCATCGACGAATCCAAAGGCGTCGGATACTTCGCCACCGACCGTTTTCAGGAAGAAGGTAAAGTCATCATATACACATTCATCCCGAACGAGTCATTCAAACCGATAGAAAGAGCGACCATCGACCGGCTTGTAAGCAGGGCAAGGATTAACTCAATCCGCGACACATGGCCTGAGGGTAGTAAAGGCAATACATCACTGAAAGAAACAGAGCACTATCCGACAGCGGTAAAAAAAGACTTTACCTTCGTCATCAACGACAATATCGTATACCACATCCCTAAAGATTTTGAAAGCGACGCCGCCCGCCGGTCATGGCAAGCCGCCAAAGACGCCACCATACAAATAAATGAACTCGAAGAACAGATCGACAGCCTGCGGCTCAATTATTCACTCGGAAACCGACAACAACGCCGAACGCTAATGCCGAAAATCCTGTCCGCCGAATCCAAGCTCGAACAACTTCACCGGCAATGCCGAGAAAAGACAAAAGAGGCACGAAACCTCGAAATCCGCTCCCTGAGAATGAAATAAGCAACGCACTTGTTTCACCTAACAAAACTATGTAATTTTGTATCCGGGAATTTACTCATTTGAAAGATAAAAATAATGTCAAAAATATTGGTTACAGGCGGGACCGGCTATATAGGCTCGCATACCGTAGTGGAACTGCTGGAGTCGGGTTATGAGACGGTAGTGGTTGACAACCTCTCTAATTCGACGGCGGGGGTCATAAACGGAATTGAGGGGATTACAGGGATACGCCCTGTTTTTGTGAAAGCTGACTGCACAGACAAGAACGCGATACATAAGATTCTTAAGACGGAACGTAACGTCATGGGGATCATTCATTTTGCAGCAAGCAAGTCTGTCGGCGAATCTTTGTCTAAGCCCCTGACTTATTATCGCAATAATATAGATTCATTGCTTACGCTACTCGAACTTATGCCGGAGTTCAACGTCAAAGGGTTGGTTTTTTCTTCTTCCTGTACGGTTTACGGCCGACCCGACCTGATGCCGGTGGGAGAGGATGCGCCGGTAAAAAAAGCTGAATCGCCTTACGGAAATACAAAACAGATCGGCGAGGAAATCATACGTGATGCTATCGGTTCCGATGTGTCGTACAAAAGTATTATCCTCCGATATTTTAATCCGATAGGAGCACATCCTTCTGCCAAAATAGGCGAATTGCCTAACGGTGTGCCGCAAAACTTAGTGCCGTTTCTTACGCAAACTGCGGCTGGTATTCACAAAGAATTGAGGGTTTTTGGCGACGATTACTCGACGCCCGATGGCTCATGTATCCGAGATTATATCAATGTGGTGGATCTGGCAAAAGCGCATGTAACGGCGATTGGACGAATGTTGGAAAATTCTGACTGCAAGCCGCTTGAATACTACAATCTCGGCACAGGAAAAGGATTCTCGGTGCTTGAACTGATCCATACGTTTGAAAATGTTACCGGCGTAAAAGTCCCGTACAAGATTGCCGGACGGCGTGTCGGTGATATCGAACAGATCTGGGCTGACCCACGCCGCGCTAATGAAATTTTGGGATGGAAGGCTGTCGAAACTCTGGAAAATACTCTGCGTTCAGCTTGGAAGTGGCAACAGGCAATAAGTAACCTGTAACATCTATCGGACACTTCCATCGCCGTCAACTGCCTGTGTCCGGGGTTTTTTCGTATAAAACATCATCCTTCATATCCAATTCATTGTTGTCGACGTCTAAAAACTTATACTGCAAGAATCCGAGATTCTGGTCGGGAATGATCTTCAAGCTGATCGAATAACGGAATTTCCATTTCCATTTCAAGGAGAAAAAACCTTTCCTGATGAATGCTGCAATGTATGGATGTATGTACAGCTTAAATTTCCTTATTTTGAGTATACTGACTACTTCGCTTATTTTCCTTTCCACCTCGTCGAGAAAGAGGATTGATGATCTTATTTCGCCCTTGCCGAGACAGGTAGGGCAGACTTCCGATGTGTTGAAATTAATTACCGGACGGACACGCTGACGGGTTATCTGCATCAATCCGATCCTGCTTATTTGCAGAATGTTATGCCTTGCCCTGTCGTTTTCCATAAAAGTGCGCATCTGTTCGTAAAGTTTTTGCCTGTTATCGGTTTCATGCATGTCGATGAAGTCAATAACTATAATCCCTCCCATATCCCTGAGTCTCAATTGTCGAGCTATCTCTTCTGCCGCAGCCAGATTGACCTCGTAAGCGGTCAACTCCTGATCGGAACTTGTCCGGGAACGGTTTCCGCTATTAACATCAATAACGTGCATAGCTTCTGTGTGTTCGATAATTAAATAAGCGCCGTTTTTGAAAACCACATATCTTCCAAATCCCGATTTGATTTGTTTTGTAAGGGCGTAGTTGTCGAAAATAGGCTGGGTGCCTTTGTAAACGTTGACAATTTTTTCATGACCGGGCGAAACGACTGACAGGTAGTCACGTATTTCGTCGGCAACTTTGGTGCTATTTACGTGGATACTCCCGAAGGTAGGATCGAAAATATCTCTTAAAAGTGCTACTACTCTGCTGGTTTCCTCGTAAATAAGTGTTGGCGGCTTTACTTTCAGCAGTTTTGGCATGTTGTCTTCCCAGCGTTTGACTAATTCACGAATTTCGGCGTCAAGTTCGGCAACGCGGATCCCTTCGGCGGAAGTGCGGACAATGATGGAGTAGTTTTTAGGCTTAATGCTTTGGATCAATTGTTTGAGTCTTACCCTTTCTTCTCCGGATTTGATTTTTGTCGAAACCGAAACTTTGTCCCCAAATGGTATTACGACGAGAAAACGACCGGCAAATGAGATTTCGGATGTAAGCCGCGGTCCTTTGGTCGAAATAGGCTCCTTCATGACTTGAACCAATACTTCCGCCCCCGGAACCAGCATCTCGGAAATCAATCCTTCCTTGTTAATGATCTGCAAACCGGCAAATCTATTGATAGAGGGTAATTTTTTCTTATCCGCCCTATCCGTCCTGCCGGCAATTGTAGCTTTCAGGAATGCATCAAGACGCTTGAAGTTTGCACCTAAATCTTGATAATGCAAAAAAGCCTCCCTTGTGTAGCCTACATCAATGAATGCAGCATTAAGCCCCGGCATCAGTTTTTTGACTTTACCGAGATAAATATCACCGACGGCAAATGAAATATTGTGCGCCTCCTTCTGAAACTCGACAAGTTTTTTGTCTTCTATAACTGCGATTGATATTTCTCTGGGTTGAACATCGATTATTAATTCACTAACCACAATTCTTTCTGATTTTAGTTATAAAAACATTGCGAACAAACATCAAAGGTTAAAGGTGCAAAAAACACGTTTAACCTTCAACATAATATTACGTACTAAATTGAATTTCACAAAGTTATTTCTTTTTCTTGTGGCGATTCTTTCTCAGTCTCTTCTTACGTTTGTGCGTTGACATTTTATGCCTTTTTCTTTTTTTTCCGCTTGGCATCGTTAAATTCTAATTTTTTTGTTAATAAAATAAGGAATTATTTCTTCTTTTCGTCCAAATTTTTCCTCAATGCATCGCTAAAATAGTGCGAGGGTTTAAAGGTGGGGACAGAACGCTCAGGGATGAGGATTGTCTTGTTCTGCTTGATGTGGCGGGCAGCCTTAGCAGCACGTTTTTTTACTACGAAGGAACCGAAACCTCTCAGGTAAACGTTGTTGCCTTCAATCATTGAATTGGTTACCGTTTCTATGAAACCTTCAACCACACTCAAAACACACGCTCTGTCTATCCCGGAGCGTTTAGCGATTGTACTAACGATTTCAGCTTTTGTCATGATAAATAATATTTTAATTAATTAGTAATAAGTTTGTTTCAGGCTGCAAATATACGGTATTTTTTTGAGATATGAAAAGATTACACAAATTTCATCATAAATAATTTATTTTGCCCC
>JAIRMF010000129.1 GCA_031258895.1 Dysgonamonadaceae bacterium
TGTTCGGCGCGCAAAGAAAAACAGGACAAAAGCATTGATACAATGCAAGTCAAACAAAAATACCGTGAAAACATCATAATAATAAAGATTAATTGCCGCGCAAAGGTAACAATAAATCGTTAATTACATTTTTTTTGCCGCATTTCCAGAAATTTTGAGTAACTTTGCAACCTAAATTAAAAAAAAATTCGCAATGAAAAAATTAACAATTATCCTCTGTGCAATTATTATAGCCCTCCCGTCATGCAAACAGGAAAAACAGATAAAAAATATTATCCTGATGATTCCCGACGGGACTTCCTGGTCGGCAATCTCAACGGCAAGATGGTTTCAACGGTACCAAAACCCAAAAGATTCCAGCCTTCATCTCGACAAATATCTCTGCGGCTCAATCCTTACATACTGTTCCAATGCCCCAATCGGAGACTCCGCACCGACCACGTCATGTTACATGACCGGATACCCGAGCCTCGTAGACTGGGTGGCAACTTACCCAATAGCAGACCCCGAAAACGATATCGTCCAGATGGATTCCGCAAAAGCATACCAGCCGCTCATAACCTTAATGGAAGCGGCACGTATAGCAGGTAACAAATCCACAGGACTTGTAGTAACTTGCGAGTTCCCACACGCCACCCCCGCAGATTGCGCAGCACATTCCTATCGTCGCGGCAGGTACGACTGGATTGCCCCGCAAATAGTCCACAATAACATCGACGTAGTCATAGGCGGCGGCGTAAGTATCTTACGGGAAGACGACAAACAATATCTCAAAGAGGAAGGTTACGGCGTGTTTTTAAACCAAATCGACAGCTTCAGGACCTATTCCGGTGATAAAATGTGGGCGCTGTTCAAAGACAAGGACATGTCCTTCGACATAGACCGAAACCCCGAAGAAGAGCCCTCGCTCGCCGAAATGACAGGCGTCGCACTCAAAAAACTGTCGCAAAATAAAAATGGCTTCGTCCTCATGGTTGAAGGTTCAAAGATAGATTGGGCAGCCCACGCCAACGATACCAGAGCAATCATAGACGACGTCTTGGCATTCGACAAAGCCTGCGGAGTAGCCCTCGACTTTGCCGAGAAAGACGGAAACACACTCGTAGTCATTGTACCCGATCACGGCAACAGCGGACTGAGCATCGGACACAGCCGCTGCCCCGACTACGCCCTCCTCTCAAAAGACCAATTGTTTAAAAATGTTTCCCAATACAAGACAAGCGTCCAGGGACTCATAAAAGTGTTGCATAAAACGTCGCCCGACAGCATAAAAAATGTGGTGCTCGAGCTGACTGGCATAACTCTAAGCGACAAACAGTACGAAGAACTGCTTAAATGTAAAGATTACAAGTTAAGTTCTCTGACCGACCAGCAAAGAATGAAGGGTACTTCGCTGTCGCAAAAAATCGGCGATATGTTAGTTGAGAACACCTGCTTCGGATACACAACCCACGGACATACAGGCGAAGAAGTCTTCCTCGCAGTCTACGACCCCACTCCAAACAGAATGACCGGACATCACACAAACATAGAGCTAAACCATTACCTGCGGCGCTCGCTCCGGCTTCCCCAAACCTTAGAAACATTAACAGACGAACATTTCGCAAAGCACACGGAAGTTTTCGCTACATACGACTACGAAATCAGCGAGAAAAAAATCGAAGACACAACCAACGTAAACACAAAATCAAAAATAGAGAAATTCGACGTAACCCTATCCGTCAGCAACGGATCAAACAAACTGTCCGTCAAACCCTACACCAACATCGTCAGTCTCAACGGGGAAAAAATCAAACTCAACAGCGTAACAGTCTATGTAGACAAGAACAAAACATTCTATCTACCCCGTTCACTTGCAAAATTGCTCGAATAAATTTTTATTCAATGGTACAGCCCCGGGTGGTTTTTTTAAATGTGTCTCTTGTAAGGCAACAGCCCCGAGCAGTTTTTGGAAGGTGTTTTTATTAAAGGCAAGAGAGCCGGGTAGTTTTTAAAATGTGTCTCTTGTAAGGAAAGAGAGCCAGACAATTTTTGGAAGGTGTTTTTATTAAAGGCAAGAGGCCCAAACAGTTTTTGGGATGTATCTCTTGTAAGGAAAGAGGGCCGAACGATTTTTAAAATGTGTCTTTTGTAAGGCAGCAGCCCTGAGCAGTTTTTGGAATAAATCTTTTGTAGGGCAGCAGATTGAATAAAAACGGGACTTTATTATTGCGGAAATTTTTTGTTCATTTCAGTCAGAATCTCCTTCAGTCTGCCTCCGCTGTCCTCCGTGTTCCGAAGGCCCTCCAGAATAGCATCCTTTGCACCGTCAAGCTCATCCAGACTGACAAGAAAAGCGCTCTTGTAAATGTAAAGCAAACTGTCAACGGCAGGCTCTTCTTCAATAGCAAAGTTAATATAGTACAGCGCATCCGCCCAACGCTCAAGCTGAGCGCAAAGTCTCGCGGCAGTGAAATACGTCATATAAGACCCTTCGTAACGCTCAAAATACTCCGTCATCCTGTCAAAAGCCTTCTCATAATTGCCGTTCTCGTTATAAGCTATTATCAAGTCAAACAAATTCCCCTTGTCCTGACCAAGGGAACAGGCAAATTCATAAGCGTCAATAGCCGTCCCCATGTCGCCTATCTCCTTATACGCATCCCCCAAATCATGCCAAGTCTCGGCGTCAAAAGGGCAAAGCTTCTGAATCTTCCCGGCAACAAGATGCATAGTATCCCTGTCCCTGAGCGCAACAAGGCACTGTAGACGTATCCAAAGAAAATCACACTCCTCACCCAAGACACGCATCGCCTCAATAGTCACCTCGTCGCACGATTTGTACAAATCAACGTCAAGCAAAGCCTCGCTCATGGCAAGATAAATCATACCGAGCATCTCAATGTCACCCGTGCCGCCGTATTTCTTTTTCAGGATTCCGAACAAGTAAAACGCCTCCTCCTCCATACCGAGATGAACAAGGGCAATGAGTCTGTGACATTCATTCTCTACGCTCTCATCCTCTTTTCGGAATCGGTCGCAAAAAGTCAGTAAGTCATTCCATAACCCGTATTCGTTCAGCATAACAAGAATATCGGACAGCACTTCGTCATCACCATACACCGCAAAAGCGTACTCGATAGCATAACGAGCTTTTTCAACATTATCTTCTTCCAGATAAATAGTTATAATGTTAAGCAAGTCATCCGGGGTAATCAGGCCGAACGGTAACTTCCCCCGACGTGTAGCCGAATCCCATTTGATAAAATAATCGGGATAAGACCTTTCCTCCCAATCACTGCTATTGAAATATGTGTCGTAATTCAGCACGCTAATTTATTTTCTGTCTTTGACTTTAGTCCAGGAATCTTTAAGCGATACGGTGCGATTAAAAACCAAATGTCCAGGGCGGGAATCGGGGTCAAGGTTGAAATATCCTATACGTTGAAACTGGAAATTTTCAAAAGGTTTGGCCGACTCCAACTCCTTTTCTATTCGACATCCGGTCAAGATGCGCAGTGAATCGGGGTTTATCAGTTCGCGAAAATCACGCTCGTCCGCAGACGGATCCTCTACCGAAAACAAACGGTCGTACAGACGAACCTCCGCACCTAAACTATGACCAACCGAAACCCAATGCAGGGTGCCTTTTACTCTGCGATTGCTGTCCGGCATTCCACTGCGGGTCCGTTCGTCGTATTCAGCGTAAATTTCCACCACATTACCTGTCTCATCTTTCTTACAACCCGTGCAACGGATAATATATGCGTTCTTAAGCCTCACCTCCTGACCGGGCGTCAGTCGAAAGAAATTCTTCGGAGCATCTTTTTCCAGGAAATCTCCGCGTTCAATGAACAGTTCGCGTGAAAAAGCTATCTCGTGCGTACCGGCAGCAAGGTCTTCGGGATTATTTCCGGCCTCCATCATCTCAACTTTACCTTCGGCATAGTTTGTCAGGATGAGTTTTACCGGATCGAGCACCGCAGAAACACGCTTAACTTTATTGTTAAGATCTTCGCGTATCGAATGTTCCAGAAGAGCGTAGTCGACAGTTCCTTCAAACTTTGTGTAGCCGATTTTATCTATAAATTTACGGATGGCCTCCGGAGTATAACCGCGGCGGCGGAATCCGCAGATAGTCGGCATCCTCGGATCATCCCAATCAGAAACAAATCCTTCCTTGACAAGTAGCAGCAGTTTACGCTTACTCATCACGGTGTAAGTCAGGTTCAGACGATTAAATTCGTACTGTCTGGGGCGATAACAATCATTTTTATCGGGGATTTTTTTGAGTTCATCAATAAACCAGTCGTAAAGCGGGCGATGAATAACGAACTCTAATGTACAGATTGAGTGTGTTACTCCCTCAAAATAATCCGACTGTCCGTGAGCGAAGTCGTACATCGGATACGCTTTCCAGGTCGTACCGGTACGATGGTGAGGCGTATTGATGATGCGGTATATGACGGGGTCTCGGAAATGCATGTTGGAACTTGCCATGTCAATCTTTGCACGCAACACCATCTTTCCTTCCTCGATTTCTCCCGTATTCATTTTTTCGAAGAGTTCAAGACTTTCTTTTATCGGACGATTACGGTATGGGCTCGATACTCCTGCCTGTGCGGGCGTGCCTTTTTGAGCGGCGATTTGTTCGGACGTCTGTTCATCTACGTAGGCCTTGTCTGCTTTGATCAGTTCCACGGCATATTCCCAGAGTTTTGGGAAATAGTCGGAAGCGTAATAGACTGCGTTCCATTCGAATCCCAGCCATTTGATGTCTTCCATAATGGAATCGACATATTCGGTATCTTCTTTGATAGGGTTTGTGTCGTCGAAACGCAGGTTACACACCCCGCCATATTTGCGTGCTATGCCGAAATCGATACAGATCGCTTTTGCGTGACCGATATGCAGGTAACCATTAGGTTCGGGTGGGAAACGGGTTTGTATTCTTCCGTCATTAACTCTTTCGGCGAGGTCTTTTTCGACGATAACCTCAATGAAATTAAGGTTTTTTTTTCTCTCTTCGTTGCCTGATTTTTCTTCGCTCATAGAAAAGACTTTATTCATCTGAGCTTGCAAAATTACAAAAACATTTTGGTATTTCAACAATTTATATTTACCTTTGCAACCGATTTTAGTGGTCGATGCCCTGTGGTGTAATGGTAGCACATCGGATTCTGGTTCCGCTTGTCTGGGTTCGAGTCCTGGCAGGGCAACAATATGACAAAAGTAACAGCACATACCGACATAAATTTATCTCTAAATATTATAAAATAGGCGGTATGGGATAATTTATTAACACACACACAATATACCTGTTAAGGCCGCGTGCGGGCGCGACAGGGATAACAGCAAACTTTACGCTTCAACATCCGCACTGTCTTTTTCACAATGGAAAACAGGGCGGTATTTTTTTGTGCGCCCTGCTGATGCGGCGACAAAACGAATATGGCTGTTTAAAGGATACACCGACTTTTCTGAGGAGCGCGGAACATGTGCTGAGGAGCGCAGAACATGTGCTGAGGAGCGCAGAACATGTGCCGAGGAACGCAGAACATGTGCCGAGGAACTCGCCCGGCATAGTTCGGACGTCCCCGCGCGAGCTATGCTTTGCCCTTTTTATGATTTTATTCAACAAAAAATAATTACAATGAAACAGACATTCTTTTT
>JAIRMF010000140.1 GCA_031258895.1 Dysgonamonadaceae bacterium
AAGCGCACGGGATACGCTCGCAAGCGCACGGGATACGCTCGCAAGCGCACGGGATGCGCTCGTAAGCGCACGGCGGACACGGGCATGGAAAATAATCACACCCAAAACCACAGTCCGAAAATATTCAGTACCTTTGTACTAAATTTTAAGCAGTGGAATATCACAACCTTATAAACCTGTTCACATCACATCCCAAAATAAACAAAGCATCAGAACTGCTCAAAACGGGACAATCACTCTGCCTGACAGGACTTAGCGGCTCCGCACGATCCATCGCAATATCCACAATCTTCCAACGAACAGACAATACTTTCCTCGTAATCCTCAACAACGAAGAAGACGCCGGATACTTCTTCCACGATCAACAACAATGGACAAACGATAACAGTACGCTCTTCTTCCCGTCCGGTTTCCGAAAAGCCGTCCGATATGGACAGACAGACCCGGCCAACGAAATCCTGCGTACGGAAGTTTTGTCCAAACTTAAAGACAATAACAACGCAAAAACAATGATCGTGACCTTCCCTGAAGCCCTCGCAGAGAAAGTCGTTTCGCCAAAGGCGCTGCAAAAAAATACTCTCAACATTAAACTCGATGAGAAAATTAATATGACGTTCGCCGTCGAATTGCTCGATTCTTACGGCTTCCAACGTGCAGATTACGTCTACGAGCCGGGACAGTTCGCAACCAGAGGATCAATCCTCGACATATTCTCCTACGCAAACGAACAACCGTACCGAATCGACTTCTTCGGTGACCGGATAGAAAGCATCAGACTTTTCGACGTCGAAACACAACTCTCATACACAAAAATATCGTCAGCAACAATAATCTCCGGTAAAGCAGGCGAAAGAGAAACGTCAATCCTACAATACCTGCCCCAAAATACAATAATAATCCTGCGTAATCCCAACACAATATTCCAACAAATCGAAGCCGCCTGGAACCAAAAACCCCTCCCCGCAAACGACGAAACAACCCCGTCAAGCAGCCAAATAAAACAAATCCTAACGCCTACCGAAACAATCAAAATACACTGCGCAAAATTCCAACAAATATCCCTCCACGAAAACCCGAAACTGACCACCGTCAAATTCTCAACAACACCACAACTCCCCTGCCGCAAAAACTTCAACCTGGCCGCCGAATACTTCAAAAATAGACAAGCAGAAGGATACCAAATATTCATCCTCACCGAAAACCAAAAACAAACAGAACGAATACAAACAATATTCAAAGACCGCGGAGAAAACATAGAGTTCACGCCGATCGCAAAAACACTGCACGAAGGATTCACCGATAACGATACCAAAATATGCATCTTCACTGACCACCAACTGTTCGACCGGTACCACAAATACAACCTTAATTCCGAAAAAATCAGATCCGGAAAAATAGCGCTCTCACTCAAAGAACTCAAACAGTTCAAAACAGGCGACTTCGTGGTACATATTGACCACGGAATCGGAAAATTCGGCGGACTCCTCAGAACTACAACAAACGGACGAGAACACGAAGTAATCAAAATAATATACCGTAACGACGACTTCATATTCGTCAATATCCATTCATTGCATAAAATATCAAAATACAAGGGAAAAGACAACGAACCGCCCGCACTTAATAAACTCGGCTCAAAAGCCTGGGAAACACTCAAAGCACGTACAAAAAAGAAATTAAAAGATATCGCCCAAGACTTGATCTTGCTCTACTCAAAGCGTATGCAGGAACGCGGATTCTCCTTCTCGCCCGACACTTACATGCAAAAAGAACTCGAATCATCCTTCGCATACGAAGACACGCCCGACCAGCTTAAAGCAACTATGGACGTCAAAAATGACATGGAAAATCCGCGTCCGATGGACCGTCTTATTTGTGGCGATGTAGGATTCGGGAAAACAGAGATAGCAATACGGGCCGCCTTCAAAGCCGCCGCCGACGGAAAACAAGTGGCAGTCTTAGTCCCCACAACATTACTCGCCTGCCAACACTACAACACATTCACAGAACGATTGCAAAACATGCCCGTCAACGTGGAATATCTCTCCCGTGCGAGAACTCCGAAGGAAACACGACAAATACTGCAAAATCTGAAAGAAGGTAAGATAGAGATAATCATCGGTACGCACCGCCTGATCAATAAAGACGTACAATTCAAAGATCTCGGACTGCTCATAATCGATGAAGAACAAAAGTTCGGGGTCACCGTGAAAGAGCAGCTCAGGGAACTGAAAACGAACATCGACACCCTGACACTGACCGCAACGCCTATTCCCCGCACCTTACAGTTCAGTCTGATGGGCGCCCGTGACCTGTCAAACATCTCGACGCCTCCGCCCAACCGTTACCCTGTATTTACTGAAGTGCACCGGTTTGATCGCGACATAATACGTGAGGCGATACTCTTCGAGATGGGCCGCAACGGACAGACATTCATCGTCCACAACCGCATTTCAACCCTCGAAGAGATATACAAAACAGTGCAACGGGAGGTGCCTGAAGCGCGAATCGCCGTCGGTCACGGTCAGATACCGCCGAACAAGCTGGAGGAAACGATAGCAGGATTTGTCGGCCACGAGTACGATGTTCTTCTCACCACCTCAATCATTGAGAACGGTATAGACATCCCGAACGCCAACACTATCATTGTCAACAACGCCCACAATTTCGGGTTGAGCGATCTTCATCAACTTCGCGGGCGTGTCGGGCGAGGCAGTCGCAAGGCCTTTTGCTATCTACTTGCCCCGCCTCTTGATCAGCTTCCGCCGGAGGCTCGCCGTCGACTTCAAGCCATCGAAAACTTTTCCGAGCTTGGCAGCGGTATCCACATCGCGATGCAGGATCTCGACATCAGAGGAGCGGGCAATATGCTTGGCTCCGAGCAGAGCGGGTTCATTGCCGATCTTGGTTACGAGACATACCGTAAGATACTTTCCGAGGCGGTTTTTGAATTAAAGAGTGAATTATCTGCCGCCGGCGGTCGTGTTTCCGGTTCGTCGTCCTTCGAGACACACTACGTTTCCGATACGACGATTGAGTGTGACATTGACGCTCATTTCCCTGCATCCTACGTTCCCGACAGTGCGGAGCGTGTTCTTCTCTACCGTGAACTTGACGCGATGGAGGAGCGGGATGCTATTGAGCAGTTTCGTCTTCGTCTCATTGACCGTTTCGGCAGGATACCGCCGCCCGGCGAGGAGCTTATCATGATAGTTCACCTCAGGCGTATAGCTCGTCGGTCCGGGATTGAGAAGGTCATTCTCAAGTCAGGGAAGATGACGGTCCAACTTATCACGAATCCTGATTCTCCATACTACAAGAGTTCTTTATTCGACAGTCTTATAAAGTTCGTACAGAACAACTACCACCGGACGTTATTTAGCGAACACAACAGCCGCAGGACGCTGAGCATTTCCGGCGTCAAAACTGTTTTGGATGCTGTAAACGCTATGGAGGAGATTACGGGTGCGGTACCTCTTGTCGGCATTTCTGCTTAGGGTGTCGCTTTACCGGTCGGTATCGCGTATCACATGCGCACGCCCTAT
>JAIRMF010000111.1 GCA_031258895.1 Dysgonamonadaceae bacterium
TTTTCGATTTTTATGTTAAATTGTATTAAATTTTCAATGGAAATAAGCAGACGATAAGGTCGTTTAGGGATTTAAGGCCCATAAAAGCAATAACGTCTTTAAGATTTTTAAGGACAGAAAGCGAGTTTGGGCAGGCAGACGGCGAGTCTGGGCAGGCAGAAAGCGCGTTAGGCGCTTCAATTGTTTCAAAGGAATTAACGTCTTTAAAATCTTTAAGGACGGAAGGCAGGCTTGCTCATTTATTGGCGCGTTTTGTTTAACTTTGTAACGTAACTCAAAAAAAATATGGAAAATTACAGCACACCAACAGCAGACTTCCTCAAACTCGGACGAAAACTCCGAGACTCCACAACTCCTGAAACCATACGCAAAATAACTGCATACGCACGAGTTACGTCCGCAGAAAAACACAACGAAAAAGACGGCTACGGACTAAACCCCATCCAAAGATCCATCAAAACAGCACTCATCCTAACCGAAGAAATCGGAATCGCAGGGCCAGCTATAACCGCCGTAATGCTACTGCCAATCTTCCAAAATACCCGCACACAAACACCCGCCGAAACAGAACAAAAAATAAAAGAAGATTTCGGTAACGAAGTAAAAGAAATAATACACGGACTGAACAGAGTACGCGAACTCAACGGAAAAAACGTCAGCATAGAATCAGAAAACTTCAGACGACTAATGCTCTCATTCGCACGTGACGTAAGAGTAATCCTCATACTAATCGCCGACCGACTATGCCTCATGAGAATGGCCGCACAACTCCCAGAAAACACCATACAACAAATCGCCGCAGAAGCATCTTTCATCTACGTCCCCGTCGCTCACCGACTCGGCCTCTACCAAGTCAAATCGGAGATGGAAGACCTCGCTCTCAAACTCAAAGACAGAGAAACGTTCGACTTCATCGCCGGAAAAATCAACGAAACAAAACAAGCCAGAGACAAATACGTCGCACGTTTCATCGCCCCAATAGAAAAAAAACTCGGACGCCTCGGACTCACATTCGAAATAAAAGGTCGCACAAAATCAATTCATTCAATAAAGAACAAACTCAAAAGACAACAGGTGGAATTCGAGCAAATTTACGACCTGTTCGCAATCCGCGTCATCCTAAACTCATCCCCCGACAGAGAAAAAGCCGACTGCTGGCAAGTATATTCCGTCGTCACAGATATGTACAAACCAAATCCCAAAAGACTCAAAGACTGGCTCTCAATACCAAAAAGAAACGGATACGAATCACTCCACATCACAGTCATGGGACCGGAAGGACGATGGGTAGAAGTGCAAATCAGAACACAACGAATGGACGAAATAGCAGAACGAGGCCTCGCCGCACACTGGAAATACAAAGGTATAAAAGACGGAAACGGTCTCGACGGCTGGATGGACGGAGTGAGGGAAGCACTCGAACAAAAAGACGCCGACCCCGATGACCTTATACGAGCATTCAAAATAGACCTGTACGAAAACGAAATATTCGTCTTCACCCCAAAAGGCGACCTGATCAAACTACCACGAAACGCGGTCGTGCTCGATTTCGCTTTCGCCGTACACTCCGGACTCGGATGCAAATGCGTCTCCGCACGCGTCAACGGAAAAAATGCCACCATCAGACATCGCCTCCGTTCCGGTGACCAGGTCGATATTCAGACCTCATCAGGACAAGCTCCTAAACAAGACTGGCTCAATTTCGTCGTCACCGACAGAGCTCGCGTCAAAATTAAACAGTCGCTCAAAGAACAGGCCGCCCGTCAGGTGGAATTCGCCAGAGAAGCGCTGAAACGCCGGTTCAAAAACCGTAAAATAACAGAAGACGAGCCGACGCTGATGCGTTTTATCCGCAAACAGGGATACAAAACGGTCACCGATTTCTATGCCGACATCGCAGCCGGAAAAACGGAGGTGAATGCGGTCGTCGAACGGTACGAAGAGTTCGAACGCTCCGAAAAAGAATCAATCGCCCCCAAAGAACGCGGCGCAGAACATTACATCGCCCCGGAAACACCAGCCGACAAACCTACTCACGACGATGACGCGCTCGTAATCGACGGCAACCTGACAGGTATCGACTACGCACCGGCCAAATGTTGCAGCCCGATTTACGGAGATGAGATCTTCGGTTTCGTATCGTCCAAAGGAATAAAAATCCACCGCAGGAACTGTCCCAATGCGAAGGAATTGTGCGGAAGATTCGGATACAGACTTATCAACGTGAAGTGGTCGGGAAGGCCCGGGGCTAACTACGCAGTGACGCTCAGGGTTATCGGCAATAACGATTTAGGGATAGTCACCAATATCACGTCCGTCATCTCGAAGGAAAACGGAGTGACGCTCAGATCGATCAATATAGATTCGTCGGACGGGCTGTTTCAGGGCACTCTTACCGTGATGCTGAGCGATACTTCGGCGATGAACGGACTGATCGGGAAGATCAGAGCGGTGAAAGGGGTGAAACAGGTTTTAAGGTATTGAACGGGAGAACGGGCGTCTTTCAAATTCACCGTCCTCAGGACGCCGTCGCGGATTGTTAACTGTCGATTGTTTTTATATATCTTTGTACCGATTTTAATGTTATACTTAAAACGTGAATGAATTATGAAACCTTCTTTATTTGTGCTTGCGGCGGGAATGGGGAGCCGCTATGGTGGGCTTAAGCAGTTGGACGGGCTTGGGCCTAATGGGGAGACGATAATGGATTATTCCATTTTCGATGCGATGAGGAGCGGATTCGGAAAGGTTGTTTTCGTTATCCGGAGATGCTTTGAGCAGGATTTTCGTGAGAAGGTCGTCGGCAGATATGAGAATCATACTAAGGTGGAAGTTGTTTTTCAGGAATTGGACTGCCTTCCGGACGGATTTTCGGTTCCTGCCGGACGCGTCAAACCGTGGGGGACGAATCATGCGGTGTTGATGGGTCGTGACGTTATCAACGAACCGTTCGCTGTGGTCAATGCCGATGATTTTTACGGTCGCAGGAGTTTCGGTGAACTTGCCAGGTACTTGGCGTTGATGGAGGGTGGAAGGGATCATTACTGCATGGTTGGATATCGGCTCGGCAATACTTTGTCGGAGAGCGGTTCGGTTGCCCGCGGGGTTTGCGAGAAGGATGGCGACGGGTTTCTCACTGCCGTCGTTGAGCGCAGCTACGTGATTCGCAGCGGCGACGGTACAATTAAATTCAGGGACGAGAATGACGAGTTGCAGGCGGTTGGGGAAGATACTCCCGTTTCGATGAACATGTGGGGTTTCACGCCGGAATACTTTGATTACGCAGGGCGGCAGTTTGTTGACTTCCTGAAAAATAATGCGGACAATCCGAAGTCCGAGTTTTTTATTCCTATCGTGATCAATAATCTTGTTAAGGACGGCAAGGCGAGGGTAAAGGTCCTTGACACCCCGTCGCAATGGTTTGGGGTAACTTATCGTGAGGATCGTCCGAACGTTGTCCTGAAGCTTAGAGAACTGCACGACACGGGGGAATATCCGTCGAAATTATTTTAGCTTTTAATCGGTTTGACTTAACCGATTGAAGAATACACTTTTAGCAAAGTTATTGAATTTCAGAGGTAACGAGTTAGTAACCGTGCGATTTTCAGCGTTTTGCGGTACTATACTGTCAAATAACTCGGGTGTAAAGGTAAGCAATTTTTTAGAATCTCAGATATGTTTTTCTCTTTTTTTATCTGATAAACACCCTCCTATGTAAAGAATAAATAAGGCAAGGCTTTTATTGGAAATACGCTTTCAAGGTACTAGAAAGGAAGATTTCCAATAAAGTTTATTTCAGCCTTGATGTTTTATTCTTGGAATATACCTTTGTGTTCAGATAAATAAAGTATGACAGCTTACTTAAATTTAATAATTGCTATTGTTGTTATAAATCCTTGCACAAAGTTCCGATGTGAGGTGGATTACCACCTCTACATGATTGACAATGACTTTGAGGCCCTTCAGGGTGAGTATTTGATGCTCTCAAAGGAGTTGTTCCGAAATCTGAAGGAAAAGGATGAAACACATGAAATTGTCCATTTGCCTGTGAACATCTTGGGCAAGATTTCATATTCCCTTTATATATAGACTCAT
>JAIRMF010000059.1 GCA_031258895.1 Dysgonamonadaceae bacterium
GGATTACTATGTTGGAAGCGTCAGCCCTTTCGGTATTACCTACGAGGATGATAAAGGCGTCTCACATAATGCCGAACGGCACTCGACGCCGGTCAGCTCAAGTACCGGTTACGGATTCAGCACTCCCAGCACTATGACGGCAAGCATTGCGCTTGTGGCGGGCAGGAATGCAATTGTTAGTGTCGATTACGAGCTTAAAAACTATGGCGGGTCTCGATTTACCGATGAGGAGGGCTATGTTGACATTTGGTACGAGAATAATTCTAATAAGTACATCAAAGAGGACTTTAAGAATGCCTCCTCATTCAGGGTTGGCGCGGAATACCGTTTTACGCCGCAATTTTCGGGACGGCTCGGATATGCATGGATACAGCAACCTTACAGTAAGGATGTCCTGAACGAAAGGGTTAACATCATCACAGAGGGCACGGCGCCTCATTATTCGTTGGAGGGCGCGATAAATTATTTAACTACCGGTTTGGGGTACAAATTTACTCCAAGTTTTTATCTCGATTTTGCCTACGTTTATCGGGTGCAAAAAGACAGGCTTTATCCTTTCCCTTCGACGTATGACGAAGTTACGGAAACGGAAGTCATAGCGACGCCTGCGGAAGTTTTGGTAAGCAATTCCAAAGTATTGATGACGGTGGGCTATAAATTTTAGATTCCATGCTTTTTACGACATGTATTCATCCGCAACTGCTCGGCGTTCTCGGTACGCTTGGTCACGGTTCGTGGATTCTCATTTCCGACGGCGGCTATCCGCATGCAACACACCCACTGCGCGATGTGCCGAAAGTTTATCTCAATCTGGCTCCGGATGTTCTTACCATCTCGCAAATCCTTAAAGTTTTGAAAGAAACAGTGCCGATCGAGGAGGCGAGCGTGATGACGCCGCCCGACGGTAGCCGGCAGCCGGTACACGATGATTTCCGCCGAATCATCCCCGGTACGGAATTTAACTACATTCAACAGTTCGACTTTTACGAGACGGCCAAATCGGACAACGTAGGACTTGTTATCGCGTCGGGCGACAGCCGGAATTTTGCCAATCTACTGCTTAAGGTCGGCTTTGTACGGCATCCGGAAGGAGAAGGGAAATATTAGCGAATAATTTCCACGCGGATTCGAGCGCTGTACAGGGTATGGGCGGATGTATAAAATCCCGTTTCAGAGATACCCCAGACTTCTGAGGATGAAGACAATCAAGAAAATCGTGACACAAGATGCAACGGTAGTTAAGACCACGATTTGAGCTGCGAGTTCCCCGTCATTTCCCATATTGTCCGCCATTATATAGCTTACGACAGCGGTTGGCGTTGCGAACAGACTGACGAGCACCGCGAGTTCTGCGCCCCGGAATCCTGTGTGAATACAGATGTAAAGGATGATACCGGGTATTACGATCAGACGTGAGACGGTTGCTGTGACGGCTTTTCCATAGTGGCGCTTTAAGCGGCTGAAACGAAACTCGCCACCCATCACGAAGAGGGCAAGAGGCGTCGCAATGCCGGCCAACTGACCTACCGGCTGCTCGATAAAATTTGGGAACTCGATACGTAGAGCGCCAAAGACCACACCAAAACAACAACCGACAATGAGAGGATTTGTGACGATGTCTTTCAGCAGTTTTCCGACGGCGACTTTTTTGTCGTTATGCTCTGAGTGGAGAGTCAGGATCACGACTGCGGCTATGTTGTAGAGAGGTATTATTATCGCCATCAACATTGCGATGTTGCTGACGGCGGCCTGACCATACATGGCGGTCGCAAGGGGGAAGCCGTATATTAGAAAGTTACTCCGGAAGACGCCCTGTATCATGCTGCCCCTTTGTCCTCGCCGTCTGACGGTTAGATGGACGGCAACGGTGGAGATTAATATTACGGACAGGACTCCAAGTACCGCGAAGAGGATAAGTCTTACATTTGAGAAGTCGCCTTCGTAAGTTTTCCGTATGTCCTGGAAGAGCATCAGCGGCAGGAGGAACTGAAAGACGAACCTGTTCATCTGGGCAAGGAAATCACTTGCCACAAATCCCGTCTTCCTTGCAAAATATCCGGTGGTCATTAGCAGGAAGAGCGGGGCTACTACATTTACGGAGAATAAGAGGTCGGTCATAATGTTTTCAGCATTTTTTCAGTGTTTTGTCTGTCGGGTCGCCATCGTTGATGTTTTCTTCGAGCCATTGACCGTCGATATTTGTCCCGTTATGGTATTTCAGCGTACCGTTCACGGAGGCGATATTTTTTGCATTGGAGATGACGGCTCCTATGTCGTGCGAGGCGAGTACTATGGCTGTTGTACGGTTAATAACGGCGAGCAGTTCGTAGAATTGTTTCTCGAATCTTTTATCGAGGTAGACATTGGGTTCATCGAGCAAGAGGAGGGTGGGGCGGGAGATTACGGCACGGGCAAGTAAGACTTTTTGAAGCTGCCCTCCGGATAGCGTTCCGATACTGTTTGACGCTATCTTTTCCAGTCCTGTCTCGATAATAATTTCGAGCGTTCGGTTTCTTTTTTCCCGTTTCGACATATTTTTCTCACCTATCAGACCGGATGCCACGACCTCGGAGACGACAATCGGGAAGCTGCGGTCTATATGTTGGATTTGCGGCATGTAACCCATTTTCACTGTCGATTCGTCCGGCGGAAAGATTATTTCGCCGCGGAGAGGTCGGATGAGGCCGAGTATGGCTTTTATGAGAGTTGTTTTGCCGCCGCCGTTAGGCCCGATGAGGCCGATGAAATCCTGTTTGAAGATGGTAAATGTAACGTTTTCCAGGACGGTATTCCGTCCGTATGCCAGGCTTAAATTTCGTATCTCCAGTAAAGGTTTGTTCATCGGGGTGTTTTTCCACAGGGAATGCTTGGGGATGCAAAGTTAGCATTTTTTTTCGGATTTTATGTTCCCCGGTGCATCGGAAAAGTTTGCGCTCAGTTGTCGGTTAGGGGTTTTTCGGCGAGGTCGGGGCGTAGCAGTCGGGTTCTCTCGATTGCCTGTTGGAGTTCCCATTCCCGGATTTTGGCTTGATGGCCGGACAGAAGGATTTCGGGGACTTTCCAGCCGTTGTAATCGGACGGTCTGGTGTATATTGGCGGCGCCAGGAGGTTGTCCTGGAAGGAGTCGGAGAGGGCTGACTGTTCGTCGCCGATTGCACCGGGTAGAAGTCGTACTGTTGCGTCCGTTATGACGGCGGCAGCGAGTTCACCGCCGGTAAGGACGTAGTCGCCGACGGATATTTCGCGTGTGATGAGGTGTTCTCGTATCCGGTAGTCGATACCTTTGTAATGTCCGCACAGGATTATCAGGTTTTTGGCGAGGGAGAGTCGGTTGGCGGTTTTTTGTTGGAATTTTTCGCCGTCGGGAGATGTATATATGACCTCGTCATAGTCCCGTTCGCTTTTAAGATGTTGTATTGCGCTGTCTACCGGCTGACACTGGATCACCATTCCGGGTTGCCCGCCGAAGGGATAGTCGTCGACGCGTCCGGAACGGTTGCCGGAGACATAATGTCGGAGGTTGTGGAGGTTTATTCGGGCGAGGTTTTTGTCTTGAGCGCGTTTTATGATGGAGTGATTGAGGAAGTTTTCCAGCATTTCGGGAAAGACGGTTATGATGTCGATATGGAGCATTTTATTTGAATTTTAGAGTTTGATTTCCTATCAGTCGGTCCGCTCTGTCGCCGGCCCGGCGGAAGTAGACGAGGACGCGGTAATCGTTTTCCGTTTGGAAGTAATCGCCTTCCGTTTGGGCGGTCGCGGCTGCGGATTTCCCGTCCCATTGGACGTACACATAATTATAGTATCCCTCTTTCAGGACCGCGGTTTTGGCGTATCCGCCGGATTGTTCGCTGTATTCCATCAGGGACGAGTTGTCGAGAAGGTTATTGAACGCGCGGCTGAGGATATAGACGCTGTTTTCGAGCGGTTTTTCGGCCGGCAGGAAAAAATGCACGATGTAGTAGTCGGCTTCATAGTCGGGGGAATCACCGTCTAACGTTCTGATGTAAATTTGTCCGTTTATGTCTTCGTAGTATTCGTAACCGGCGTCACTTCGGGCCCTGTCGGGGAACAGGGCGACGTGGAAAAAGGGATCGTGAAAGGATATCGTTTGAATATGCAAGCCGTTGAATTTTCGGGTAGTCATCTCGAACCTGCGGTATTCGTTACCGGCATTAAATATCAATTCGGGGATGTGCTCATAGGTCAGGAGCCTGTTTTGTACCGATCGCGGTTTTATTCCCGTCGCTTTGTTGTCGTGCCGTTCATTCTGGACGACATGCACTTTAAGGTCGTTGAGCGGCGTTTTGACCTGTTCGGGGCAGCGGAGGGTGAAACTGACCTGCTGGAAGTTGTTGTTGACGCCGCGGTCTGTCTGGCTGCTTACCCGGAGGTCGATATCGACGTTCGGTTCGACCACATAAAACATTGCACATAAGATTGGTTCGTCCGAGTTTTCGGGGAAGACATGGAGAGCATAGTTACCGGATATTTTTGGCGCTACATTTTCATTCGGTATCAGGATGCGGTAATTAACGTACTGCATGGTGGTGTTAAGGGAGATGGCGTAATCGTCTGCTATTCTGTTTTGGAAGCCATCCATAAACTCCGAATCGAGCAGGTTTGAGGGGGAATTGTCCGCATTGCAGTGCGTCAGGGTATAGGTCAATGTTTCGGGTTCTGCGCCTAAGACGTCGAAATTAATTTCGACCGCATCGTCACTGTTAAGGTTGATGTACGGGTCTGCCTGTTTGTTGTCGGCGAGGCTTACGGAGAGCGTTTTTACAAGTTCCGACAGGGGTTCGGTACGGAGCGTCTGTGCGGTTGCCGGAGGCGCGACTGTGGCGATACAATATAACATTACGGCTTGAAGTTTCATATTTGTGATGTGATTTTAGCGCGGTTTAACCGGCGGATTTATAATATTGTACAAAGGTATAAAGAAATATTCACTTCGTCCGGTATGCAAGGTTTTATTCAATTTTTTAAAACTTCTGGGAATGTACCCAGAAACTCTGGGAATGTACCCAGAAACTCTGGGAATGTACCCAGAAACTCTGGGAATGTACCCAGAAACTCTGGGAATGTACCTGAAACTTCTGGGAATGTACCTGAAACTTCTGGGAATGTACCCAGAAACTCTGGGAATGTACCCAAAACTTCTGGGAACGTTCCTGAAACTTTGTGGAAGCATATCAATATGGTGCGGTAACTTAGTTACGGCATAAACAAAAATCAGGGTAAGAAAATCGGGAAATTTTATTTTTCGATGTAATAATAATATTGAATACCGAAAAAATGTGTACCTTTACAGTCTGAAATTCGCATCACAATGGATAAAATAAGAAATGTGCGCGACTTCCTGCAAATGTATATAGAAGGATTTAAAGGATTGACCTGGGGTAAACCCCTCTGGAACATCATTATCGCAAAAATAATCGTACTATCTGCCATCGCCGCATTCCTCGCATCAAAAAACCCCATGAAAAACCTCCATACCAATAACCAAAAAAGCGAATACATCTTCAATGAATTCGTAAAAATCAATAATAATTGAATAAAGAATAAGCTATATGGAACAAAATCTAATCGACCTCTCAAGAGCACAGTTCGCCCTGACCGCAATGTTTCACTGGCTATTCGTCCCCCTTACACTCGGACTGGGACTCATAGTCGCAATCATGGAAACCCTCTACGTCAAAGGAAAAGGCGAGAAATGGAAAACAACAACCCGGTTCTGGATGAAAATCTTCGGAATCAATTTCGCCGTAGGCGTGGCCTCCGGAATCATCCTCGAATTCGAGTTCGGAACAAACTGGGCCAAGTACAGCTGGTTCGTAGGCGACATCTTCGGAGTCCCGCTCGCAATCGAAGGAATCGTAGCTTTCTTCATGGAAGCAACTTTTATCGCCGTCATGTTCTTCGGCTGGGACAAAGTAAGCAAGCGATTCCACTTGGCCGCAACTTGGTTAACTCTCTTAGGCGCTACCCTTTCCGCAGTATGGATTCTCGTCGCAAACGCATGGATGCAAAACCCGGTCGGAATCGGTGAATTCAACGTCGACCTCGTACGTACCGAACTGAGCAGCTTTTGGGCCGTCATATCGCCCCTCGCAATCGTCAAATTCCTCCATACCGTAATATCGTCCTGGATGCTCGCCGCAGCAGTAGTAATAGGAATAGCTTCATTCTACCTGCTCAAAGGCAGAGAGAAAACTTTCGCCCTCGACAGCATCCGAGTAGCCGTCAAGGTAGGAATAGCAGGCGTCATCGCGGCAATAATAACCGGCGACATGTCCGGTAACCTGGTCGCAAAAACACAGCCCATGAAACTTGCGGCAATGGAAAGCCTTTACGATGGACATAACAACGCCGGACTCGTCGCCCTCGCCGTCCTGAACCCCGATAAAAAGTTCGACGACGGAAAAGACCCGTTCCTCTTCAACGTTTCATTCCCCAACATGCTATCCTTCCTCGCAACAAGAAACTCAAACGGTTTCGTGCCGGGAATAAACGACGTCCTCAAAGGCGGATACATCGGCCCGGACGGCGCTCAAACAATCTCCGTAAACGAGAAAATAGCGCTCGGTAAAGACGCCTCCCTGGCGCTCAAAGAGTACAAAAACGCTGCAACCGAAGACGAGAAAACAAAGGCCCGAAACGCCTTCAGGAAAAACGAAAAATACTTCGGATACTCCTTCTTTAAATCCGCCGAGGAAACAATACCGCCCGTCGGGCTCGTGTTCTATGCCTTCCGGATAATGGTCGCCCTCGGATTCCTCTTCCTAATCCTGTTCATAACCGTTGAATACTTCCTCCACAAAAAACGCTTCGAGAAAGCAAGACTACTGCAAAAAATCTGTCTCCTGTCAATCCCCTTCGCTTACATAGCCTCCCAGGCCGGCTGGATAGTAGCCGAGGTCGGACGGCAGCCCTGGGCCATCCAGGACATACTGCCCGTCAAAGCGGCCGTTACAAATATCGGCGCGACTTCGGTCATCCTCACCTTCTGTTTCTTTCTCGTCCTGTTCTCCGTACTCCTTGTCGCCGAAGTAAATATAATCCGGAAAGCAATACGAACAGGCCCCGAAGAAAACCCGCAAAACACAAACCAATAACGTTAAAACATCAATCGAAAATCATGGAATATTCATTTCTGCAGCATTACTGGTGGTTCCTGCTGTCGTTACTCGGCGGAATCCTTGTCTTCCTTCTTTTCGTACAGGGTGGACAGTCCCTCATATACTCGCTCGGGAAAGAAGAAAGCGACTTCGCGCAGCTGATAAACTCGCTCAAGCGTAAATGGGAGTTGACATTTACTCTCTTAGTCACCTTCGGGGCGTCTTTTTTCGCGTCATTTCCTCTCTTCTACACGATTAGTTTCGGCGGTGCGTATTGGGTTTGGATGGCGATCCTGTTTTGTTTCGTCTTGCAGGCGGTCTCCTACGAATTTATATCGAGACGCGGAAATATACTCGGTAACGGCGTCTACAAAGCGTTCCTCTATCTGAATGGCGTATTAGGTCCGATCCTGCTCGGGACGGCAGTCTCTACTCTCTTCTTCGGGGCGCATTTCAGCTACTCGCCGGAAGGAATGACAAACATGGATAATCCCGTCTTCTCGGTATGGGAAGGAGCTTTCTTCGGACTTGAAGCCGTCTGGAACACGCCATTCAATGTGATACTGGGAATAGCGATCTTTTTCCTTGCCCGTACACTTGGCGCGCTATACTTTATCAACAACATAAACGATGAATCAATCCGAATCAGGGCGCGTCGTCAGGTCGCAATCAATGCCGTTTTATTCCTCCTGCCGTTTCTGACATATCTCATCTACGTACTGTTTTTCCATCCCGTATGGCGGTTCGAAAACGGAGAACTTAATCAGGACGCCGCGATATACCTTGACAATATAATCTCCAATCCCTGGACGCTGGTTATTCTTCTTTCCGGTTTGGTCTGTGTCCTGCATGGGATATACGTTGGCGCTCGCAGGTCAAACCTTAACGGTATCTGGACGGCAGGTATAGGCGTCATCCTGACCGTTACGAGTCTTCTCTTCATAGCGGGTGTTGACGGGACGGTTTATTACCGTTCTCTCTCCTCGCCTGATTTGTCGCTCACAATCTTCAACAGTTCTTCAAGCCGATTTACACTGACTGCGATGTCGATTGTCTCGTTATTCATACCGGCTGTGCTTGCGTATATATGGTATGTATGGCGTAAGATGGACGTTAAGTAGCGTTCTTTCGGCTTTTAGCGGCAAACCGTATACTAAACCCTCTACACCCGACATTCCAAATATGACACCGGCAGGACAATGGCAAAGAACAGGAAAAGAAAAAAAGCAGCCGAAACGTTAAGAAAGAAGAGCGCAAACGAAAAACGTCTAAAGCCGGACGCCGACGAGTACATGGCCACCGCGAAACGTCTGCTCATCTCTCTGGAAGGTTCTGCCGCAGCCTTTGACGTTTTTACGAAGAAGCAAAAGCAGGATATTTTCAGACTGTTTGTTGTCCCGCCGCACTGTACTGCCGAACCGGGACGTGATGTTCCGAGACATTTCGTCAGGTACATTCAGGATAGTCTATTAAGACACCTTAACACCGAATATTTCGACCGTGATATGGGTTTGACTTTGATGGACGTCATAACCGTGGGCACAACGATGAGTATGATTTTCAATGAAAAAAGATTCAGGGCTTGCCTATCGCCGTTGCAGATGGAAACGGTAGACCGTATCAACGGAATCTTTGAAGAGAGAAAGGTTATATTTGATGCGTTCAACAATCTCATGCAATTTTCGAAGATAATTCTGGTGATGCTTTCGCAACCCAATTTTCGTGTTTACGGTTTTTCTTCGACGGATTACGATCTGGTCAGTTTAGGCAGGCGGAGCATGCGTTTGAACATTGTAGTCACATCGCATCCATGTCAGTCTGTTCGGTTTAGTTACCATAACAGGGAGCGGATTTCGTTCCGTATTGCTGCCGGGCAATTTCTCACCACGCCGTACACTGCGGCTACAATCCGGATGAGTGCTATCTATCCTAACATTGAGAGCGACAGGGTTCTGAACATATATATACAGCCTCATGCCATCCACCGTTTCAAGGAGCGTATAGATACGATAGATCCTTTTGTTCGCAACGAATACTTTTTCTTTTCGCTTTTTTATTTTCAGCATGTGACTCACGGGCCGGACGGTTCTCAATTTATTGAGTGCATGACGCCTACGGAGCGGGGTGAGAAGTGTATGGGATATTTCACGTTTACGATCGATGGGGACAATTTACATATACTCACCATTTTGCCGATTCTTTGTCGGTCTACTCCACAGGGGCGGGTGTTGTCTGACCGGCTCGGGCTTTCGGACAGCGATATGATTTATCTGGGCATGGATAAGCTGAGCTTTTTCTACAATGTGGATATTGGTCGGATACCGCAGCTGAAGCGTGTTCTTTTTGATGAATTGCATCTGGAGTATATCAGGGGCATATACAACTTTTACCGTTCTGATGCGGATGGTTTCGACGAGAAGAAAACTCTTTTTGTTGAGAGTTTTTTCCGGAAGATGGAGGAGCACAGTGCTGCGGGTGTTGGCGCGCTGATCTGATTGCGGTATTTTTCTTAGGATTTTCTTTTACACGTATTGCGTTGCAAGTATTCTTGCTTGCCGGTCTGTTGCGTCCAGGTCGGTGAGGGAGGGCGACTGTATGAATGTTGTTCCGGCCATTACGCGTTCTGTAATCTTGCTGATTTCTGTAAATTTGATTTTGTCGTTGAGGAAAGCTTCGACTGCTGTTTCGTTGGCGGCATTGAGGGCGCACGGCATGTTACCGCCGTCTTTAGCCGCGCAGAATGCGAGTTCGAGACATGGGAAGAGATTGAGGTCCGGCTTTTCGAATGTCAGTGATCCGCATTGCAGCAGGTCTAAGCGGTTTATGTTTGTTTGGATTCTGTCGGGATATGCGAGGGCGTAGAGTACGGGGAGTCGCATGTCGGGTGCGGACAGTTGTGCGAGGATTGAGGCGTCGCGGAACTGCACGAGTGAGTGGACAATCGATTGCGGGTGGATCAGTATTTGCACGTTTTTTGCTGCCGAACGGAACAGGCTTTTGGCTTCTATCATCTCCAGGCCTTTATTCATCATCGTGGCCGAATCTACCGTTATCTTCGCGCCCATCGACCAGTTCGGGTGCTTGAGCGCGTCATGTTTTGTGACTGTGGCGAGTTGCGGGGCGGTGAACTTACGGAACGGTCCGCCGGATGCGGTTAGTATGATTTTGTCTACTTCGGTATGTTTGTTTCCGCGGAGGCACTGGAAGATGGCCGAGTGTTCGGAGTCGACTGGCAGGATTTCCGTGTTGTGGGCGTCTGCGAGGGTCATGATTATTTCTCCTGCCACGACGAGACTTTCCTTGTTGGCTATGGCTAATTTTTTTCGTGACTTGACGGCTGCTATTGTCGGTTTGAGTCCCGCGTATCCCGTGATTGCGTTTACTACGACGTCTATTTCTGTTGATTCTATCGAGGCGATGAGGTCTTCTGTACCTGCCAGTGTTGAGATGTTCGTGTGTTGGAGCGCTTGTTGGAGTTGGGGATATTTTTTTTTATTGGCGACGATTACTGTATGTGGTTGGAATTCGAGGGCTTGCCGGATGAGGAGGTCTATGTTGTTGTTTGCCGCCAGGATTACCGGCTGGAAGGCGTCGCTGTGATTTTTTATCACGTCTAATGTCTGCGTGCCGACTGATCCTGTTGAGCCGAGCACGGCAATTTTTTTCTTGATGATTTCTTTCATTTTTCTTTTCTTTCTTTTTTTAAACAAGATGTATTTTAGGGGTTTTCTGTGGCGGAGTTTCCGGCGCCTTCGATGTATTCGATAAGTTGCTTGTAGAGGAAGTTTTTTCGGAGGAGTTCGCGGTTTCCGACGATTAGGAGTTGTCGGCGTGCGCGCGTTATTGCGACGTTCAGCTTACGGTCTACGATTCTTCCGGTTTCTTCGGAGTTATTTGGCAGCGCGGATAGCTGTTCTTGGGTTTTTACGCAGAACGAGTATATTATTATGTCGCGCTGGCTGCCTTGGAAGCGTTCTACGGTGTCGACGAGGATTTTGTCGGGGCTGTTTATGGATGTTTCGTTGAGGAGTTTTCTGATGAGGGCGATTTGATTGCGGTATGGGGTGATTATTCCTACGGCGGACGGATCGAACTGTGTGTTTTGGTCGCGGCATTTTTCGGCGAACGAAACGCATAGCGCTTTTACTAGCAGGGCTTCTGCGAGGTTGGCTTTATCTGAGGCGTCTGAGGCGTCGGGGACTACGTTGAAAAACTGTACTCGTGCTGTTATGCTGTTGTCTTTTTGGTGTGGCAGGCCGACAGGGAGGAGTTTGCCGCCGTAGAACTTTTCTGACGGAAATCTGGCGATGTCGGGGTGCATTCGTCCCTGTTTTGTGAGGAGCGTGAATTGGTCATTTGCGCCGTGATGTTTTAGTTGCCGGTATATTCTGTCGAACAGGGAGTCGCTGAGGTTTTTGAGTCCGACGTCGAGGAGTTCCGGCTCCTCGACTTTGCTTTCTTCGCGGCTTTGCATGACGATTGCGGGCAGCTGACGGTTGTCGCCGATGAGTACGAAACGGTCTATTGCGTCACTTTTTCCGGGGCCTTGGGCGCATATGACGCCCAGCAGGTGGGGTTCGAGGAGTTGGGAGGCTTCATCGATGATCGCGAGGTTGAAATGTTTGAGGTTGAAGATTTCGTGGCGGTTTTGGATGGAGCTTGTTGTGGCGACAAAGATGTTGTGACGCTCTATGACGCGGGCGACTTCTTTACGGCTGTTACAGTTGGAGAGTTTGTTGTCGATAAGGTTTTTGCGGAATTCTTCTGCGCAGTTTACGTCGCTACCTATGCGGATGTAATCTTTTCGCGGGTGTTTTATTGTTTCTATTGCTCGGCATATTTCATCCGTTGCGCGGTTTGTGTAAGCGAGAAGGAGGATGTTGGAATCTTCTTTGTATAACTCTTTTTCGACAAGATTTTTGAGGGCTATTGAGGTTTTTCCGGTTCCCGGTGGGCCGGCGATAAGACTTATGCGGTGTTCTCCGTCGGACGTTTTTTGCGGCTCGTGGGGCGCCATCAGCAGTTGTTTCCTCGCACTGTTCGCGGACATAAAAACCGTTAGCGCCCGGAACATTACCGTGAAGACGGGGTCCATGTAATCGTGTTCTATGCCGTATCGGGACGCGGGTTTGAGAATGTTGCTTGTTTCCTGTTTGTATCTCATCTTGAGGGTCACGGCGCTGTTGGTTATTGTGACGACGGTAGCCTTGAGGACTTGGCGGTTATTGACGTTATCGGCGTCGCTGTTGCGCTCGTAGAGGACGACGGCGTCGCCGCTTCGGAAGTTTGGCAGGTAGAGCGAGTCGTATTTGGGGATTTGGAACATGATAGTTTTTTCTTTCGGGTTGTCGATGGCGTTTCGGGTTATTACGAGGTCGTAGAGCAGTTCTCCTACGGATGTTTTCTCCTCGAAACTTGCGTTCCACAGACATGCGGCGCGTTTTGTGCCCTCGTAATTTTTTTTGCCGCACTTCGCTATCCATATTTCTTTGGCGAGGAATGTGTAGAGCCGGAGGAAGTATGTTTTTTCGGTCTGGCTGAGTTTTTGGAACGAAATGTTGAATGCGTCTATTTGCGGGGCGATGTAGTTATTGAAGAGTTTATTGTTGATTTTGGCGGAGTTAAGGTTTTCGGAGCGGATGCCATCGAGGGACATTCCGGTGATTATTGCGCGGTTAGCCTTCTGTATGACGTATTCGTTCCCGACGATCCGGTTTCTGAGGTTTATCACGTTTTCGAGGCGTCGCCTTTCGTAACGTTCGGGATGTAGAAGGGGGATTCTGGAATACAGGAGGCAGGACTTGACTGTCGCAGGGTTTATCTTGAGATTAAATTCGAGGACGGCGAGATACAGTATGATTTGTGTGTAGTGATTTTCCGGCAGGCGAAACTTCATGT
>JAIRMF010000109.1 GCA_031258895.1 Dysgonamonadaceae bacterium
AACCTGGTTGCATCATATTACTGTTTTTAATCCTTTTCATGACGCTAAGATACAAATAATTTACCTGTTATCAAGAAGATAAAACAAAAATTAAACCCATTTGCCATGCAAAGCTCTCATTTTTATCATTTCAATCAAATAAATCATACTAAAATCACAGTTCAGACAATTAATAATCCTCGCTTTTCGGCAATTCGTCGAGCGCAAGTTGCGCCGACTGTGCTTCCACCGGAGCATCTTTGACGATATGTCCGTCTCGAAGTTGGATAGTGCGGCTTGTAAACACTGCAATATCGGGTTCGTGAGTAACAAAAGCGATGGTTTTACCTTCGGCATTGAGGCTCTGAAAAAGGCTCATAATCTCGTAGGATGTGCGGGTATCGAGATTTCCCGTAGCCTCGTCTGCAAGCAGGATAACAGGTTCATTGACAAGCGCCCGCGCTATGGCAACGCGCTGCTGCTGCCCTCCAGACAGTTGGCTGGGCAAGTGTTCCATACGGTCTTGTAGCCTAACCTGAAAGAGCGCGTGTTTTGCTCTTTCACGCCGTTCGCGAGCAGAAACCTGATTGTTGTAGAGTAGCGGCAGTTCCACCTGTTCTAGTGCCGATGTGCGAGGTAAAAGATTGTATGACTGAAAGACAAAGCCTATTTTACGGTTGCGCAGGGTGGAAAGTTCATCTTTTGAACGCTGACTGACGGCTATTCCGTCGATGAAATATTCGCCCGAGGTAGGACGGTCTAAACAGCCTAAAATATTAAGCAGCGTTGATTTACCGCTTCCGCTTGCGCCCATAATACTTACAAACTCGCCCTCTTTGACGACAAACGATATACCTTTCAGTGCGTGGACTTCTTCGCTGCCAACCTGAAAAACTCGTCGGATTTGCTCTATTTTGATGATTTCGTTCATATCGACTGTTCGGTTTAGCGGCGACGTCCGGGAGGCGTCGGCATCAGAGGATTGCTTGCCGGTGCGTTGCTTTTTTCTTTTTTGTTCTGCGAAACGGACAAGACAACCGCATCGCCGCGATTAAGTCCTTCGGTAACAATAGCATAAACTCCATCTGAAAGACTTGTCCCTATTGCGCGTTCGAAAATGCCGTCTTCGGTTTTCAGCCACACGGTTTTTGATTTCGGATTTTTACCTGCTGCCTCGCTTGTTGCGATTTTATCGGTTATTGTGGCATCGGGCGTAAAGTTAATAGCCTCCATCGGTATTGCCAATCCTGTTTTTCGTTGAGTGATAATGGTTATGCTTGCCGTCATTCCGGGATAAAGTTTTTCTTCGGGATTGGGTGCTTCGACTATTACGGTATAGGTTACAACATTGTTGGTAACGGTCGGTTGAAGGCGGATTTGATTGACCATGCCTTCAAATATCTCATCGTTGTAGGAATCGACCGTAAACGTAACTTGCTGTCCTACTCGCACTTTACCTATATCAGCCTCATCCACATCGGCTTCCACCTGCATTTTGGTCAGGTCGTTGGCTATGGTAAACATCGTTGGCGTATTGAATGAGGCGGCGACTGTCTGTCCCTCTTCAACAGCACGGTCGAGAATAACTCCGTCTATCGGCGAATAAATCTCTGCATACGAAAGGTTCACCTGTGCCTGATGCAAATTTGCTTTTTGATTGGCAACGGTCGTTTCGGCTTGTGCAAGGCGGTTGGTTGATTCTTCTAGCAACACTTCGGTAGCGGCTTTCAGGTCGTAGAGTTTTTTCACGCGATTGAAATTTTGTTGAGCATAACGCAAATCGCTTTCGGCGCTTGTGAGCATTGCTTTTGCCTGCGTAACACGTTCAACAAGAGTAGATTTATCTATTTCGGCAAGCAGTTGTCCTTTTTTAACCTGCGAATTGTAATCCACAAAAATCTTTTTGATAACGCCCGAAACCTGTGTGCCGACCTCAACCTTATCGACAGGCTGAACGTATCCGGTGGCTGTAATCGTAATTTCGACGGTTGCCTCTTCGACAGTGGCGGTATTGAAGCGGATTTCGCCTTTTCCGCCGCATTTTGTCAGGCTGAAGCCGGTTAGTACAACCGCGGCTACAGCGATAGATGCAAAAACTGTTTTTTTCTTCATATCTTTACATTGTTATTTGATTTCCCATATAAACATCAAGAATTTTCCGTTTCAGGATAAACTCATATTTGCTTTGAATATAATCGTTTAGTGCGCTTATATAATTATTTTGCTGTTGCAGTAAATCAACTGTCGTAATGGCGCCTTCGCCGAACTGTGCGCGATAGACGTCGAATGTCTTGGAATAAGCGTTTTGGCGAATACCTGTCGTCTGATATTTGCTGAAAGCCGAAACTACTCCCTGATATTCGGTAACGACAGTCTGTTCGATGTCGAGTTCGTTTTGTTTTTTGTCTAATTCAGCCTGTTGCAATGCTATGCGACTTTGTGTTACTTTCGATTTGGTGCGGTTGTTGTCGTAAATAGGGATACTCAACGAAACGCCGATTTGTTCATTCAGTCTGTCAGTCAGTTGCGTGCCGAAATTATTGAAATCGGTATGTCCCGTTCCTACGCTTCCGTGCAGGCTTATCGAGGGCAGATAACCCGCTTTCGAGAGTTTGACGCCGGTTTTTGCTATGTTGATGTTGTATTGACTGATTTTCAGGTCGGGCAGCGTTTGAAAAGTCTGTTGCATCACGTCGTTCATTGGCGGCAGGATGCCCATTGCCTGAATAACGGCGGTATCGGGGCTGATAATCTGCAAATTAACCGAAGCAGGCATTGCAAGCAGGTTTTTGAGAGCAAGCAGACTGTTGTCGCGGCTGATTTGCGTGTTGAGAACGTTATTTTTGTCGTTCGCCAATTGTGCTTCGAGCAGCAGATAATCGCTTTCGAGGATTTGTCCCGCACGGTAGCGGTCGCCGCCCTGACGAAACTGTTCCTCACTTGCTTCAATCACATACTGTTGATATTTCAACAGTTCTTCGTTTCCGAGAACGGTCAAAAAAGCCTGTAAGATTTGGATTGTCAGCGTGTTGTTGTATTGTGAAGTTTGATACGCCGACTGTTCTTTGCGCAGTCGGTTTTGTTCGATGGTGTTGCCTATCGTTCCTCCCTGATACAGCGTAAGGCTCGAACTAAAACCCACACTTCCCGAAGTAACGGCATCGCTGCCTTTGGAGTGAGAAAGATTCTCGCTTGCCGAAGCGCTCAAACTCGGCAAACGTTCTTTTTTCGATTGCTCGTAGGCATCTGTACGCGCTTCTTCGGTAAGTTTCAAAGATTGCAGGTTGTAGTTGTTGCTAAAGGCATAATTGAGGCAATCTTCGAACGAGAACCGATTATAGGAAACTGCATCCTGACCGGATGCCGTTCCGATAATAATCAAAAACATTAATCCTAAAAAAATTCTTTTCATCTAATTTAATTTTACTGCAAAATTAGACGAATAGAATTTTGTGAGATTCAAAATATCGGTTGAATCGGAGAAATTTGAGGCTGAAACAGACTTTCGTAGTGGTGAAATTCTTATGTCAATTATCCGTATTACGCAACTAAAAGCTGTCCATAGACTCACATTTTTTTGATTACAAAATTACTTCCAATGTGAGTTATCTTAACAACGTAAAACTATGACAAACAGTACAATATGATGACAAATAACGTCATCGTTTTGCTGCATTTTGCACAATAAAAAACGGAACTATTGCCGTATTTCGCCAAAAACGCCGTTTTACCCACTCGACAACGAGTGCCAACCTACGACAAATATCACTCATTACTAACCTGTTACTTCATTTAGCCGCTTATTTTCGATTTTGGTTCTTGTATTTCAACGAGAATGCATCTCCTTTTATAATTATTATTATCTTTGCCGTATGAAGTTTTTATTTGTAGTGCAGGGAGAGGGACGTGGACACCTTACACAGTCCATTGCTTTAAGTGAATTGCTGACAAGGAACGGTCACGAAGTAGTCGCCGTTATGGTTGGAAAAAGCAACCGCAGGGAATTACCGCTGTTCTTCAAAGAGAAATTCGGGCGTAAGATCAGACGTTTCGACAGTCCTAATTTCCTGCCGGCCTCAAGTAATCACAAAACCCATATACCGGCAAGCATTGCATATAACGTATTTTATTCGTTAAGATATTTCCGAAGTATACTACTGATACGCAAGTCTATTAACCGCCGTAATGTCGACGCAGTTGTGAATTTTTACGAATTGCTGACCGGATTGAGTTATGCCGTTTTTCCGCCCGACAAACCGTATTACTGTATCGCCCATCAGTATCTTTTTTTGCATCCTGACTTTAGTTTTCCAAAAGTTAGCGGCATCGAACTTTGGGGATTAAAGTTTTTCACCAAGGTTACCTGTTTAAATTCCGCAGGACTTTTAGCTTTGTCGATAAGGCAAATGACGAATGTGCCGCATAAAAAACTGACTGTTGTACCTCCTCTTTTGAGGAAAGAAATTTTCAGTGCCGAAGTAAGTAACGGCGATTATTTGCACGGATACATACTGAACGACAATTATGCCGACGAAATCATACGTTTCCACGAGAAATTTCCCGACATTGCAATGCATTTCTTTTGGGACAGAAAAAATGCGGAAGATGAAACGGTATTGGATGTAAATCTTGTTTTCCACCGCCTTGATGATAAAATGTTTATCCGTTACATGGCCGGTTGCAGGGCATACGTTACGACTGCCGGTTTTGAGTCTGTCTGTGAGGCGATGTATATGGGGAAACCGGTGCTTGTTGTGCCGACTCATATTGAACAGGAGTGTAATGCGTTTGAGATATCGGAAGCGGGGGTAGGGGTGATGGCCGGCAATTTTGAAATAGAAAAGCTGCTTTCTTTTATCCCGAAGTATAAAACGAATGATGATTTTCGCAAGTGGGTCGGGCAAGCGGACAGGTATTTTCTATATATGTTGACGCAGTCGTAGAGGTCGCCGACTGTTGGCAACCTGTTACTATCTATTGAAAAAATTTCTTCAAATCTTTTTTTCGCGGTGAATAAGGGAAGCCGGTTATGTTTTTCATATTTTTTCCCTATTGTTTTTTACATGTTTCAAACAGTCTATCGGAAAAAAGTTTTTAACTTTGCACTTTATCAACTGTCAATGATTTATTAGGGGTAATCGTTACTGTTAGCGGTGTTATACTTGCATTAACATATTGATAAGATGTTGAAAAATTCTTCTCTTGCGTTGATAACTGGAAAGGGATAAGGATGCGATAAAGTTTTCATACTTTTCAACAGTTTATTATTATCATTCTTTCTTTCTTTAAATTTAAAAGCTAATAATAAATATATGATGTGTTATTAAAAAAAACAGTAATATGGATTATAAACATACAAATAGCAGTTTGGCCGGGAGAATTGACAGGTTACGGAGGGAAAAGAACGCCGTTATTCTTGCTCATTATTATCAGGCGGCCGATATACAGGATGTTGCCGATTATACCGGGGACAGTCTGGCTTTAGCTCAGTGGGCTGCGAAGACGGACGCGGAAATTATTGTGGTTTGCGGGGTACATTTTATGGGAGAGACGGCTAAGATACTGTCTCCTTGGAAGCGTGTTTTTGTACCTGATCTTGGCGCCGGGTGTTCTTTGGCGGACAGTTGTCCTGCTGATGAGTTTGGGCGTTTTGTTCGACGTTATCCGGACCATACTGTTATTTCTTATGTTAATACTACGGCAGCCGTTAAGGCTTTGACGGATGTTGTTGTCACTTCTACCAATGCCCGTCAGATTGTGGAGAGTTTCCCTTTTGGTACGAAGATTGTTTTCGGACCTGACGAGAATCTGGGCAAGTATATTAACGGTCTTACGGGACGTAATATGGTGTTGTGGAGCGGGGCTTGCCATGTCCATGAACAATTTTCGCTTGAGAGGATACTTGGACTTAAGGGGGAGTATCCTGACGCGCTTGTGTTGGCTCATCCGGAGTGTAAGTCGGCTGTTTTGCGGGTTGCCGATTTTGTTGGTTCCACGTCTGCTTTGCTTCGGTTTGCGGGCGGTTTTGTGGGCGGCAGGTTTATTGTGGCTACTGAGCCTGGGATTCTTCATAGGATGAGGCGGGAGAATCCTGGCGGGGAGTTTATTCCCGCTCCGCCGTTGGACAGCACCTGTGCTTGCAATGAATGTAGCTTTATGAAACTTAACACTCTTGATAAGCTATTGCTCTGCCTTGAGAGCGAGTCTCCTGAGATTGTTCTTCCGGAGGACGTGAGACGGAGGGCGGAGCGGCCTATCCGGAGGATGTTGGAGATATCGGAGCGGCTGGGGCTGTAGTTTTATTGTGTGAGTTGTTTGACTCTTTCCAGGGCTTCTGTTATGTTTCGGCAGATGTTTTCCTGTCCTATTTTGGAGTGGAATTCTGATTTTTCGAGTACTGCTTTTACTTTTTCGTTTACGCCTGACAATACCAGCTGTGTTCCTTCTTTTTCGGACATTCTGTAGAGGGTTTCGAGGTTATGGAGGCCTGTTGAGTCCATGAAGGGGACTTTTCGCATTCTTATTATTCTTATTTGCGCACGTTTCGCGTCTGCGCCTGCCCATCGCATGGAGTTTTCGAACTTGCTTGCGATGCCGAAGAAGAACGGGCCGTCTATTTCGTAGACTTCTACTCCTGGTGGGAGGGGGAGTTTGTGGTTACGGCTGTCGTCTGTTCTTTCTGCGTCGTTTTCCATGTTTATTTCGTCTTTGGAGACGGATATTGTTGCGGTTTCTGCTATTCTTTTTACGAGCAGTACCATTGCTAACAGGATTCCGGCTTCTATTGCTATTGTCAGGTCGAATATTACTGTGAGGAGGAACGTTACTAATAGGACTATTACGTCCGAGCGCGGGTTTTTCATTAGGGAACGGAAGGTTCTCCATTCACTCATGTTGTATGCTACTATTATTAGCACGCCTGCCAGACACGCCATCGGGATGTGTTTGGTTAGTGGGCCGAGGAAGAGGAGGATTAGCAGGAGTACGACGGCATGTATTATACCTGCGACGGGGGTTTGTCCGCCGTTGTTGATGTTTGTCATGGTTCGTGCTATTGCGCCGGTGACTGGTATTCCCCCGAATATGGGGGTTATTATGTTTGCTGCGCCTTGTGCTATCAGTTCTGTGTTGGAGTTTTGCTTGTCGTTGGTTACGCCGTCGGCGACTGTGGCTGAGAGGAGTGATTCGATGGCGCTAAGGACCGCTATTGTGAATGCGACGGGCATTAGGGTGTTTACTGTTTCCATGTTTATGGAGACTGTTTCCGGTAGCGGGATTGCTGCGTTTATTTCGAAGCGGTCGGCGATTGTTTCGATACCTGTTACTCCCAGAAATCTCTTGAGCAGGTATACTGCTGTTGTTACTACTACTACTGCTACCAGGGAGCCGGGTATTTTTTTAATGAACTTGGGACAAAGGACGATTATTACTATGCTTGCTATACCTGTCAGGAACGCTGGGAGATTTATCGAGCGGGCTGCTTTGGCATAGGCTATCCATTTTGAGACGAAGTCGGCAGGGGGGTTGTCGAGTGCTAACCCTAGCAGGTCTTTTATTTGTGTTGTGAAGATTACGAGGGCTATTCCGGAGGTGAAACCGACTATTCTTGGGTATGGGATGAATTTTATTACGTTTCCCAGCCGTAGTAGTCCCATTCCGACGAGCATAAGTCCGGCGAGGACGGTTGCTACCGCGAGGCCCGCGGCTCCGTACTGCTGTATCACTCCATATACTATAATTATGAAAGCCCCTGTCGGGCCTCCGATTTGTACTGAGCAGCCTCCAAGGAGCGATACGATGAACCCTCCGATAATAGCTGTGACGAGGCCTTTTTCTGGGCTGACGCCGGAGGCTATTCCGAAGGCTATTGCGAGGGGAAGCGCGACTATGCCGACTATGATTCCGGCCATGACGTCTTTTGCGAACTTTTCTACTGAGTAACCTTTAATCATTGTTAGCAGTTTTGGACGGAAGACGTTATTAAGTTTACCGTTTGCGAGTGTAAGATTGAGGATTGCGTTCAGTTTCATATTTCTTTTTTTATTTGGTATGCGCCGCAAAATTAATAATATTCCTTCGATTATTTATCATTCCGGATATATTTTTAATATTTTCTTTGTTGTTTTAAAAAATATACTTATCTTTGCATCTCCTATGAAACAAACAAGGGCATATACAAACATGGTGATAATTAGTGAAACGTCGAAAAACATGTCGGGAAGTCGGGCGATTTCTTCCGATACGGTAGTATACCATTCGGAAAATTATTCTTTTTTACCGGCTACGTCGAAAAATATTTCCGGAAGTTGGGCGATTTCTTCCGATACGGTAGTATACCATTCGGAAAATTATTCTTCTTTACCGGCTACGTCGAAAAATATTTCCGGAAGTAGGGCGATTTTTCCTTCAGGCCAGGCAAGTATTACCGGAGAGCTCAGTATGCATACCGGGAAGCTCAGTATGCATACTGAGGAGTTCAGTATGCATACTGAGAAGCGCAGCATGCATACCGAGAAGTACAGTATGCATACCGGGGAGCACAGTATGCATACCGGGGAATTCAGTATGCATACCGGAGAATTC
>JAIRMF010000081.1 GCA_031258895.1 Dysgonamonadaceae bacterium
TCCTTGACGTTTGTTAGCCATATATTGCTTTACGTCTAAATATATCACGTGGTCGTTAGGTTCAATGCCAAAAACGCCATCCTTAAGAGTTGCCTTCTTGCCGGTATCCTCTCCTTTGCTATTGTATATATTGATTTCCATTATTTTTTAATTACTACGATTGAACCCTTTGCACCCGGAATCGAACCTTTCACAAGAAGAAGATTGTTTTCAGGCAATAATTTAATCACTTCGAGGTTTTGAACTGTAACGCGGGTGTTACCCATTTGACCCGCCATACGCGTTCCCTTGAATACTTTCGCGGGATACGAGCACGCTCCTATAGAACCCGGGTGGCGCTGACGATCGCTCTGGCCGAGAGTTGCTTCCCCAACCCCTTTAAAACCGTGTCTACGAACGACACCTTGATACCCTTTACCTTTTGATGTTCCTATGACATCGACATAGATCTCACCATCGAAATAGTCGACAGTAAGCACATCCCCGGGTTTGTATTCACCCTGTCCCTTGAACTCAACCAAGTGTCGCTTCGGGGTAACTCCAGCTTTTTTCAAATGTCCGGCTTCAGGTTTGGTAGTATGCTTGTCTTTTTTGTCCTCAAAACCTAACTGAACTGCTTCGTAACCATCTTTTTCAATGGTTTTAACTTGTGTAACCACACAAGGACCTACTTTGATGACAGTACACGGCAAACTCTTGCCCTCGGCAATAAAAACCGATGTCATTCCGATCTTTTTTCCAATTAATCCTGGCATTTCAATGTTTTTTATTAAACTTTTATTTCTACTTCTACGCCACTGGGCAATTCAAGTTTCATCAGTGCATCGACAGTTTTAGAAGTAGAACTGTAAATATCTATAAGGCGTTTGTAGGATGAAAGTTCAAACTGTTCACGCGACTTTTTGTTTACGAATGTGGAACGGTTTACAGTAAAAATCCGCTTGTGAGTAGGAAGAGGAATTGGTCCGCTGACAACTGCTCCGACTGCCCTTACCGTCTTTACAATTTTTTCTGCCGACTTGTCGACGAGGCTGTAATCGTAAGATTTCAATTTGATTCTAATTTTCTGGCTCATTTTAAATTAATTTATTTGTATTAGCTGTCCGTACGAATTCAGAAAAGAGCCATTTCCTCCCTGAATTTCAGTCCATTTCACTGTATTTCCGAGTAAAAACACATGAAACGGGCTGCAAAGTTACGAATTATTTTTAAAATAACAATGGATCATGAAAAAAATTTGAAAGAATTTGATTTTTGAAACACGACGTATCCAAATTTTTTGGCCTTTCCTAAATCCTTTCTTGTTGATTTTTCTTCATGGAGCAATATTTTTGAACGACAACAAATCTTGTATTGATATGGATTTTCTTCTTCCGATAGCTGAATTGCGCGTACAGCATCAGCACGTGTTTTGTTTGCCTGCAAGTAAGAATAGTTCGGTGCGAATAGGATTATTTTTTTACGTCTACTCTAAAATTGTGGTGAAACTTAACGATTGCGGCAAATACAAGGACGAGAATTATCGGAATCGTTGGCAATGGTGGTTTTAGACAAATAATATTGCCCCGCTGTAATTGGGCTTTTCATTTCAGCTATATAACATCATACGATGTTTTCGATATTTCTGGATTTTCATCTTTGCAAACTAACCTTCACACTCAACCCGAAGTTGGATTTTGACACCGGGTAGGCGCTTGCCGAAACGAGTGGGTTGTTGATTTGACGGTCGTAGTATACCTGAAGAACAATCATCCGACTTAAGTTATAGTCGGCTATAAATTTGATACCGAAGATGGAGTCACCGTTAGTCGCTTGGGTTAGGGTTTCTTCTATTTTGCGAATAAGATTGTGCATCTTCGAATAGTTTATGCCGAATTTTACGTTAAGCTCGTTGTTGAAATTAACTCCACCGGTCTTGCGGATTTTTAAGTAACGATTGAAGTTATTTATGCGGTAACCGGTCTCGAAAGTGAGTTGATGTTGCTTGCCCTCTACAATTTGGTAAGCCGCAATGTTGAGGTTGACCGTTCTGTTCGTATTATAGAGGAGATTAAGTGTCAGGTCATTCTGCAAGGTTGTTTTCAGTCCAACTAATGGAGCAAAGTCTTCCTTGAGGGTAACAGCGGTGATGTCGTAGGCGGATGAGGGGTTGGGATTTCCATTGAACACGTTTTCGATAAAGCCGATACCGTCTTGCCCTGCTCCTATCCAGTTAATGTAGGAATTGTAGGCGCCGACCGTATAAGAACAAGAATATTTATGTTCGATATTGAACGACTTGAAATTATTGTTTACAAACGGGATACGCATCAATCCGTCGTATGTTACACGCCAATTAGGCAACAATCTTTTCAGTGCCGGAAATGGTGAAAGATTGATTGTCGAGGGATTTTGCGCGGTATATGCAGCGATGAATGCGGGAATCAGTACATCAGTTGAATTAAGATTTACTGCGCCGATGTTCGGATCATAAGCTTGTCCGGCAAGATAACTGCCCTCCAGAAAGCCGCTGGCAGGGTAGGTTGAAGTAGCATAACGTTGCTCAAGACGAGAGGCAACTATGGTGCGGTTGGAGAGGAAGTTTTGAAATGCTTGCGAATGATATCCGTTAGCAGCGGTTGATGACTCGAAAGCAGTGCCGAAGGCAATGGTTGTCATAACGAAAGTGCCAGTGAATTTTTTGGGCATTCCACTGTACATGAAATATGTTTCACTATGGTCGGTTTTTGTTTGCACACCGTCGAGTGTGATTTTCATTCCGGCAAGCGGTTCAAGTTGAGCAGTAAACTTGAAGGTTTGGTTTTTTGCCGTCATCGCGGGCGTAATGTTATCTTGATTTTTGATAAGCCATTGTCGCTGTTCCGCTTTGTGTATATAATCATCATTTATCAGTCCGAAGGCAAAATCAAGCCCGGGTGATATTCCGACAGACGACGAACCCTGTCCGAAGAAGTTGCCGATTTCAGGTTCGAAATTTGGTAATGTTAGTTCGTAAGACTCGGTGTAGGTGAAGCCGACCGAACGGACAAGCATAAGAGCACGGGCTGTGTATTGCATAGCCTTGTACAGGTCGGTCTCTTCAGAAGGCGGTAATTCTACTAAACTGATTTTCAGTTTTACGGAATCGCGGTTTTTTATCTCTATTGTGTTGTTGTCTGTTTTTTTATATTTGACTGGATAAAGTCTGCCGTTTTCAGTGCGGGCAGTGATTTTGAGGCGTTTTGTACCAAGTTGATGTGCAAGTTGAGTAGTTGAGTCCATACTTAACGTTATCGTGTTTTCGAACTTTTTCTTCTGTTTTGTTGTTTTTTTCTTTTGTTGCTGTTCATTGGTATTTTGCCGTTGATTTCGGATATTTCGTTGTTGGTTGCGGGTGTTTTTTTGAGCAACGAATTTTTTGTTTGCGTTTTCGAGAAATTTCGATTTGTTGTAGAGCGTTTCCATTTTTAACGTAATGTTGTCGAGACCGACACTGCGGCTACCGGTAATGATATTGCCGAGGTTTATGCTTGCGTCTTCGAGCGTGGCACCGCGATCCCAAGTGTATTGACTGTTGTAAGATAGGTTACCGTCGATGAAATTTAGCAACGGTAATTTGCTGAAAGGTAATTTGTATGTTCCGGTAAACTTCTGTTTGTATTCCATAGGACGTCCGAGGTTGCGAATGCTTTGTATTACAGAATCACGCCAGAGCGAGTATTTGTCGGGATTGAAAAGCTTATTGACTTGTTCATGAGGTGTTTCTATACGAGCGTTAGTACCGGAATTGAAGGAAAAATTCAAATTTTGCGTAAGTTTCCATTGTGTTTCGAGCGAGCGCTGCCAGAAAAAATCTTCACGAAAAGACACAGGAATCATGTTGACATCATCGGAGTTACCGATGTCGCGTAACTGCATTTCGAAATAATTCCGATATATTTCGGAGTTTATTTGGAACGAATTTGGCAAAAGGCCTATTTCTACAATATCCAGAAGAGAAGTCCGAGCCGATTGTTTATTTGCCGACGATTGCTGTGTTTGATGTTTTTTCTTTGTATCGGATTGTAGGAATTTTGTATCAGCCTGCCCTTTTTTCCCCGTTTTTGCGAACGGTTTCCAAGGTTTGAAAGGAGAGGAATAGATATAATCCATTGTAAGCGACTTTTCGGTAGTCGTTTCGTATTGGGTAGAAGCGTTTTGTGCATGATTCTCTAGCGCAGAGAAGCCGAACGTAAAATTAGCCGGGTCATAGGGCATGGGTTTTTTACTCTGAATATCCACTTTTACATTATTGAAATTGATAGAGCGGCTTGTTTCTTTATCGACAGCAAAACTTCGGATTGAGTCACGTTCGGTTTTTGTGTCCGTATTGTTGAGAGCATCGGCAAGTAGTACATCTTGATCCAAAGGATTGTATTTTGGACTTAAAGTATTTTCCGTATATGAATAGTAGAATGGCAAGCTCATTTTTGCTTTTTCGGATAAGAAGCGTCCGAGGTCAACTTGTGTTGCTACACCATATTGGTAAGAATCATCAATATTACGATCCATAATTCCTTGATCGAGGCTACCAAATCCGGTTGTTTCTTTCCGTCCGGAGATTGTGACGGAGCCCATATCCGAAAGTCCGACGAATAGATTGGCATTGCCGGCCCAACCGCCATCTTCGTTGAACTCAGTCAGACGCAATTCATTGAACCATATTTCTGTCGACTTTGTGTTTCGGGAGTTGTTTCTGATGCCAAGCATAATGACTTTAACTTCCGAGAGTGTAGGATTGCCTACTATTGTAACGGTATTTCGGGAGTTGGCAGGATCTATAATAGAATATGGGGTCAAATAACTTACCGTAGAACCTGCACGGCGTTTCTCTCGATTTCGTTCAAGTTTGAGGTCGGTTAGTAGAGAGAGAGGAAAATCCAACATATTTTCCGAAGGCCAAACTTTACGTTGTTGATCGCTGGTTTCTGTATATATTCCTGCGGGTGTTAGGCGTAACGGCACTTCATATTCATAGTAATTATTTCTGTAGTCCGAGCCAAGCCGTAGGAATACTGACAGTTCGTCGTCTTCCAGATTCGTCAAGTCGTCGATCAGGCGTTCGGCGTGGACAAACATTTGCAGGCGTCGATACTGACGGGTGTCCAGTCCACTCTGGCGATAGATGGCGCGGGAGTCTCCGGGGGCAAGATTTGAAATATTGAGCGCAAGTGACTGTTCGTTTTGTTGGCGTAATTGAGTTTGTCCCGGGTCGATGATACGGTTGACTCCTGGCGGCAGGATGTAATTTACAGGCTCTTTACTGCTGTGTTCTTCGTAATTGACGTACGACATACTGATGCTGGCGTTGCTCTGTGGGGGCAGATTAGGGTTCGACAGGTCTTTGGAATATGAACGCCAGTCGCCATATACTAATTCAAATGTTCCGAAACGCAGTATTACGGAGTCTGAAAAATTGGTTAGGAACATACGTAGGAAACGTATTGTTTTGAAATCGTTTATATTTCCCACTTTGCTTTCGAATTCGGCCAGAGGAATCTTGAATTGATACCATGCTATGTGTTCTGTTTTTCCATTGTCCAAAACAGGACTTACTTCTTTTTTCTGTACTATGAAGTTTCGCCCTACTGTCAAGTCTTCAGGACGGATTGAGATGTGGTATTGAAAATATTTCTCGTTTTCGTTCAGTGTATTGTCTTGATTGATGTCTTCTACGTCGGGCGTTAGGCGGAATGCGGAGTTAAAGTTTTCTCCCGTATCGTTTGCGTCGGCGGAGTTACCTTCCGTTCCGTTGTAATGTTTGTATCGATTGAGGATAGGGGTACGTTGAGCGTCGAAATCCGAGCCTCTGAAGTAGTGATAATTATCGCCTGCGGGGTCTCGTAGGGGTGAGAACGGGTCATTTTCCATTATGCTTTGGGTTTGGGGGGAGAGTATGTTACGCAGGTCATTAACGTAATTGCCGTACGACGAAAAATTAAATTCATCTTCGGTTGAGAGTCCGTCCAGTCCCACATCTTGTCGTTTACGTGCTCCTTCTGTATTGTCGAAGGCGTAGACGAGGGACTGTTGACGTGGGACGAGTCCCCATACGGTTTGTTCTGTTTTCGTTGCATCGCCATCGGCGGGCAGGCCGTTTTCGAAGAATTTTTTTTCGTCTTTCAGGATATCTTCCGAGATTTCTCCGAGGTTGAAATACAGGTCTCCGCCGCGGGATGTTTTGTCATATATAAACGGGTCGAGTAACCAGAATTCGATAGTTTCGATATTATTGGCTTCGAAGTCTACTTGTCCGCTTTCAATTTTTCTTGTGACGCCGCCCCATCTTTTTTCGGGGTTTGCGAGTGTTCCGTCGGGGTTCATTCCTTGCGCATCGAGGTTGTATGGTCCGCGTTCTTTTGGGTAGTATGCTATATTTAGCACGGGCAGTATTGAAGATAATCCGAATGTTGGGTCTTTTTCGGGGAACAGTTCGCCTTCTTTAATGGCTCTCACGTAATGGTTGGAGCGTTGATCTTTATCGTTTTTGATATGTGTGGGCATTATGGACGATTCTCTGTTGAAGAGTGCGTCGATGTAGTACCAGGCCATTAGTGAGCGGTTTTTGCCGTATGTCAGGTCGTTTGTTTTTTTGGATTCTGGGAATGAGCTTGGGGTTGAGGAGAGGTTCCAGTTATGAGGTTGTCGCAGGTCGATAGTTTTTTTTGCGGCTTCAAAATCATCTATGTAAGAGTAGTCGCCGCCGTATCTACTTTTGTAGTGTCCTGGTATAAGTCGGGCGTATTCTGCGGTTAGGGTTATTTGCGAGGGTTTAGTCAGTTCGAGCAGTGGGATTTTGTCGAGGATATTGGTTAGCAATTGTGATTGTGTGGTGTAGTTGAGGTTAAATCCGAAGAGTGTATTATTGATAGATTCTTGTCCTGGTATGGTTTTCATGACGAGTGGCATTTCACTGAGGTTCATGATGGTTGCTCCGACGTTAAATTTTGGGGTTAGGGCGTAATTGAGGTTCAGCCCCATCATTGTTTTTCGTTGCAGGTTGAATCCGGTGTTATCTTCGAACGATTGTTGTATGTTTGCGTTTTGATATGCGGGGTTAGTGATTTCTACTTGTCCGTTATTGATCACATAATCTGAGCCTTCACGGAGTCGGACGCCGTTTGCGGAGACTGTCATTGAGCGTGAGTTGAGGCTATTTCCGTAATTTGAGTAAGAGTTAGCGGATCCTTTGTATTGTCCGGTCATTATGAACTTATTTTTCTCGGCGGCTTGTCTTGCGACGGTGAGAGTTGAGTCATAGAGTTCTTGGTAGATGTATTTTTCTGCGATGATATCGTCTGCGATCTTTTTTTTCAGGTGTGAGCCGAAGGGTTCTACGACCGGGAAGATGATTTTCCCGTATTGTGAGACGACCGTCATACCCTCGACGTAATCGAAGAAGCCATCGGCAAATGGTTCGTTACGGGAGTCGAGTCTATCGAGGTTTTCGACTCTTAGCAGGGGTTCTTTTGCTATTTTTCCTTCGGTAATGTAGTTGAGGTATACGCCTGTGGTATCGTTTTTGTATTTGATGTCGAATCGAAACTTGTCTTTTTCGAGTGCTCGGTGGTTTTCTGTTATGGGGTATACGTTTTTCATCATCAGTTTCCAGGAGGGTGATGTTGGCGAGAAGGAAGTTCCTTTGAGCATTTTGAGATATAGGACATTACTTGCGCCGTTTGGGTTGTCGGTGGAGAATTCGCCTATTTGATATGTTTTTCCGCGGTAAGTGTAGGAGTATGCTACGGCGAGTACTTCGTCCGGTTGCAGGGGATAGTTGAGAGATATGTAACCTAATTTGCTATTGAGGGAGTAGTCGGAGTTATTTAGCCGTCGTGCGTTTTCTATTTTTTCGAAGTCTCGGCCACCTTCGAGAGTTGTTCCGGCGAAAGCTTGGTTTACCATACTTACGTCTCTGGACGCGGTATATATATTGAGCAGATTTGCGTATAGGTCGTTGGCGTTGTTGTACGGGATGTTTTCCGTTCCGATGGGATGAGTGAAAGTGGTGTTACTTATTTTGGTGTGTTCGCCTAGATCGGAGAATGCGAGTATATTTCGGGCTTCATCGTAGTTTGATCGGTGGTTGGTGATCCAGACTTCGATTCTGTCGATGTTTATTCCGGACTTGATGTAGGGGAGGCTTGCCATTGCCTCGTCATAGTTATCGTGAAAGTGGTGAGCGAGGAAGTAGTGCATATTTTCTTCATACTGGTCGGGTCTTATTTCGAAGGCGGTTGTTTGGATGTTTCCGCGCTGGGAGATTGTTTTGGCCTGTGATTCTTGTTGAGAGAAGATGGTTCCGACTGTGAGCTTGCCGAATTGTAATTCTGTTTTGATACCGAAGAGTGCGGCGCCGCCACGGATGAGGGAGTTTGAGGTATTCATGCTTACGTTACCGGCTTCGAGTGTTTTGATTATTTCGTCTTCTTTACCTTTGTAACCGAGTTTGAGTTGTCGTTGGTCGAATTGGAATGTTGATTCGGTATTGTAGTTAAGGTTGAAGTTAAGTTTGTCGCCGACGGACGCTTTGACGTCTGTATTTATCTGGGTATCGAAATCGAATGTTGTTTTGTTGCGTTGTCGTTCGGTGAGGGAGGGATTTCCGGATTTATTTTGGATTATACCCATTTTTATGGTGACATTTCCGTTTGCGTCGAGTTTGACGCCGCCTGGTCCGAAGATTTTGTCGGCTGGTCCGAGGCTGAATTGCATGTCGAGGAATGATAGCGGGTCTTTTTCTTTTCTTTTTCCAATGACTATGCTGTCGAAATCTTTGCGGTATTGGTTTTTGAGGTAGCTATTGAGGCTTTTTCGGATGTTATATTGGTAATATTCTGTTGGGGTTAGGTTTATTGGCGTTGTTATGAGTTCATTTCCTATAGTTGTTTGGTATTCGTATCGGTTTGTTTCGGTATTGTATATGAAAGTTGTGTCGATATTTTGGGGTTGTTTGAGATCTATTGGGAACTTTGTTTCGACGTCTTTAATATTTTTGGGGTTTGTATTTGCTATTGGGAAATTAGGTTTGGCGTTGTCGGCTGACTGGCTGTGTGCGTGCGTAGTCAGACAGAGCAACGCGAGTGTGATTGCGGTAATTTTCATTTTGTTTGACACAACATTAATAACGTATGGAAGTGTGAAATCGTATATTTGGCCGTTGAAAAATTTTTGTTTGTGTGTGTTGTTATAAACAGGGAAAGCTGTCATCTCGACAGCTTTCTCCTTGAATGTTCAAAAAATTTTTAATTTTCGTCACTGCAAAGGTAGTTATTTTTTTTTGTTCTGACGTATAGAAACAGGGAAAGCTGTCATCTCGACAGCTTTCTCCTTGAATGGCTAAAAAAGATTTATCCCTTTACGCCGGCAAAGGTAGTTATTTTTTTTGTTTTGGCGTATAGAAACAGGGAAAGCTGCTATCTCGACAGTTTTCTTTCATTGCACTATTTATAATTTATTTATATGGTCGGCAGAAGCGGTAATTTTTTTCAGGTTTGCGTATAAAAACAGAGAAAGTTGTCATCTCGACAACTTTCTCCCCAAGAATTTTAAATTTTTAATAATAGATATTGGGTGCAAAGGTAGTTATTTTTTTAGCAGTATGTATACATTGCGAGGTTTTTCTTATTTTTGGCGTGTTTTCGGTAGTTTTTCGGGATTTTTCGTCGGGATTTTATTTGTTTTTTTTTGGGAGTGTTGAAAGTTACCGGTTATAGTAATTTTCTTTTGTGGTAGCGTGTAAGGTTTCATTCTGTTCTTTCTTTTCCACTCTCCCGAATCTTCCTCCACATCGCCGTCCTCTACCTCCTCCTCTTCCGAATCTTCCTCCACCTCGATGTCCTCTCCATCCGCCCCGCCGTCCTCTTCTTTTGCTTTGCCGTCCTCTCCATCTCGCTTGCCGTCCTTTTCTTTCCCTCCTTCGGAAACTCTCTTCCCCTCGCCATCCTCCACATCCTACTCTCCCGAATTTTCTTATACCCCGCCATCCTCCACCTCCTCCTCTCCCGAATCTTCCTTCCCCTCGACATCCTCTTCATCTCGCTTTTCATCCTTTTCCTCGCACTTGCCGTCTTCTTCTTTCCCTCCTTCGGAAACTCTCTTTCCTCCTCGCATCTCTTCCTTCCAACCACCGTCCTCACCCTCTCACTTTCTGTCCTCACCCTCTCACTTTCCATCCTCACCATCTCACTTTCTGTCCTCACCCTCTCACTTTCTGTCCTCACCCTCTCACTTTTCGTCCTCACCCTCTCACTTGCCGTCCTCACCATCTCACTTTCTGTCCTCACCATCGCACTCACCGTCCTCTTCCTCTCACTCTCCGTCTACCCCCTTCCCCCCTTCAGAATTTCCCTTCCCACCTTGGTCCAAACGCTTCCTCTTGGGGCGCAAATGCTTCATCCCGCGGCACAAATGCTTCCCCCTGCAGAATAAATGCTTCCTCTCGGGGTGCAAAAGATAGATCTCGCGGCGCAAATGCTATATCTCGGGGCGCAAATGCAATGTCTCGGAGCGCAAATGCGATGTCTCGGAGCGCAAATGCGATGTCTCGGTGCACATCTGTATAGTCTCGGGGCTCTTTGTCAATGTCTCGGCGCGCACTACCTATGTCTCGGTGTTTTTTGTCATTATCTCGGAGCGCACAACCTA
>JAIRMF010000036.1 GCA_031258895.1 Dysgonamonadaceae bacterium
CGTGCCAAATGGGATGCAGCCTTCTGCGATTTCAGTAAAAATGGTTATCGTCTTCCGACCGACTCGGAATGGGAGTATGCTGCCCGCGGCGGAAAGAAGAGTCAGTCAAACTCGGGTGGAACCGATTATATCTATGCCGGCAGTAATGATATTTGCGAGGTTGCCTGGTATTGGGACAATACCGATGGTACTTCTTGTACTGTCAACGGTTATTACGGCACTAACCCTGTAGCAACAAAAAAGGAAAATGAGCTTGACCTTTATGATATGAGTGGTAATGTTTCTGAATGGTGTTGGAACCGGTATGGTGATACGTATCCCCAAGGTACACCGAACAATAATGTGCAGTCTTCAGGCAGTTCTGTTCGCGTCGTCCGCGGCGGCGGCTGGTACACCAACAGCATCGAGCCGTCCGGCTGCAACGTCTGGAGGAACAGCACCGCCTTACCGTACACCCGTGCGTCCAATGTTGGCTTCCGGGTTGCATGCAAAGGGGAGTAAGCTTAGCTACTTAATATTTTTTCGATGTAAATAATTACGAATAATCGCTACGGCAGGTATGTCGCGTCTTAAAACAACAAAAACGTAAACCGCAAGAATCAACGTACCAACTGACAAACGAACAAAAACCTCGCCGGCAGGAATCATAAGCCATAGCCCGTAAAACAAAAGCGCCATAACAGTGTAAATGCCCGCAGAAACAAGATCATAACCGATCCTGTAATGCCTCCGTCCAATAAAGTACGACAACATCATCACAACCAAATTGCTCAACAGCGAAGCATACGCACAGGCCATGTACCCAAACTCAGGAATGTAAATAACGTTAAGTGTCACCGTTACCGCAAAACCGATAACGGAAAAAACAGTGCCCCACCATGTCCTGTCACTCAACTTATACCAAACGGAAAGATTAAAGTAAACACCGAACAACAGTTCGCCTACCATGACCGGAGCAACAGCCCCCAAAGCACTCCAATAACGATCGCCCGCAAAATGTTTGAAAATGTCAATGTACAACGTCACAAACAAAAAGATAAACCAGCCGGCAATAATGAAATACTTCATAACCCTAGCATACGACTTGCCCGGATCACGACCACGACTCTCCTCAAACACAAACGGTTCGTATGCATAACGAAACGCCTGCGTGAAAATCATCATCACCAAAGCAATCTTTATACAGCCGCTGTAAAGCCCAAGTTCACCCTCCCACCCGCCATCGGGATAAACAGCAGGGAAAATAAGCTTGTCAACCGCCTGGCTGCTTATCCCGGCCAAGCCCGTAATAACAAGCGGAAAACAGTACGAAACCATCTTACCGGCCAAAATCCCGTCGAAACGGAATCGAACACGCAACTCCGGCAACAACCCAACCGTCTGAACAATCGTGCCGGCAAGATTGGACACAAAAACGTACGTCAAACCCGATTGACTGTCCCAAAACCATGAAATCGACCCCGGCCAGCAACTGTCGATACAGGGACAAATAACCAGCAGAAATATGCAAGAAACCGCATAAACGGAAACATTCAAAATTTTCAGCGTCGCAAACCTCAACGCACGCTTCTTTGACCGAATCAATGCGAACGGTACGGCACTGAAAGCGTCTATACCAAGTATTATTATCGCCATCCGTATGCAGTTGCCCGGTACGTCCGCGGCAAACATAACAGGACGCAAAGCGTCAAGAAAAAAAAGAAAAACGGCAACAATAACCGCCGTTAACAACCCTACTATCGCAAGTGCGGTAGAATAAACCGTCGAAGAATCGTATTTGCCGCCGTGATTGAGGAATCTGAACAGTCCGGTCTCCATGCCGAACGTAAGTACAACCGATAAAACGGCAATATATGCGTACAGATTGGTCATCAGACCATATTCCGAGGGCAGAAGAGCACGCGTGAAAAGCATGTTCATCAGCCAACTCATCATCCTGACAAGAATGGTAGACCCGCCGTAAACAGCGCTGTCCTTCGCAAAAGATACTATTTTCGCCATCTCGAATGCAAAGGTAGTGAAAAACAAACGAACACTATAGTTAATAATGCCGTTCCATTCAGAGGGCAATAGCAAAGAAAATTGAAATAATCGGAGTTAGCGATTCGGGTATGTTTTAAAATTCTGCCACAGTTGCCCGAAAGTCTTCCCTTTTCGCCGGTAGATGATTCCCGCTCCCTGTGTTGTCTTTGCCCGTTCGTTGAATCTGTTGTTTGTCAGGCTGAAAAAACGAAGAGCTATGTTTCCTCCGGGCGAAAGCTTGTATTCAACGTCAAAGTCGCCGGTAAGGTTCGTTTGATTGCCCGTCTGAACGGTCGAATTGTTCAGACCGATTGAACTGTTCAATGTCAGACGATCGTTAAAGAGTGAGGTCGAGATGTTGACGTCCATTGTGATGTTAGAGAAACTGTTGTCCTCGGAGTGAAGATTCGTCCCGATCGACCAGTTATCTTTCAAAACACCCGACAGCAAATTGTTAAGTTGCGCCGAAATAGGAGCCGTAGCGAGCGAAGTCCATATCCCACTGTTGCCTTTCCCTCCGATACCGTCCGTAAGCGGAGTGAATGTACCGAATGCCAGCAAACATGCTATCTGTTTTATCTTTATGTTTTCGTCCGAAAGCATGTTGTCGAGTCTTTTCTGGACGTCGTCGGGTTCATTGGGCAGAACTATGCTGTAATCAAGGCGTATCCTGTCAAGGTCGCCGGAGGCGGTGAGCTGGCAGTTTACAGGTATTTTGGAATATTTGGTCAGTTCGGCAAACGTAGCGTCAAGCGTTTCCGGGTTCGCCTTCAGGCTGTAAACGGCCGTAACATCAAATTCTGTCCTCGTCGGGTCGCCGCGAAAAGTCAGTTTGCTGCCGTTTTGTATTGTGAATGTTTTTCTTGTGATATTTTTCAGTGTTACTGTACATCGGCCTTTATCAATGGAATAATTTCCGTATACAGACAAGGAAAGGTTATTCAGATCGTAAATCGTTTCGATCTGCCCGGCGCCGGTTGCTCTGGCAATGTCGTTTGTAGCCGGGTTTAACAGTACGCCGATGCTGAGATTCGGGTCGATTGAAAGTTTCAGATCGATTTTCATCGGCAGTGAAATATCAGGCGTGCTTCCCGAAAAATTCGGCTTGTAATCGGAACCATAGATACCGTTTGTTTTATCCGGTTTGGCTGTCGTTGCGGTGTTATCGGCGTCTTCATTATCTTCGTTGCCCAGAAAAGTGATCATGTTGTATCGCCGGGCTTCAGCTGGAGTAGGTGGTATGTTGAACAGCAGCGAATTGTTACGTCCGTTGCGTAGTTGTCCGGAGATCAGCCAGTTTCGGCTGTCTTTTCCAACCTTCACCCGTCCGTTGACACGAACAAGCCCGAAAAACAGACTGTCTGTTTGCTGTGCATTGTCGATCACGGTGAAATTATTAAAATCAACATGCAGATCGGGTTTCCAATCTGAGAACATTTTATGCCCTATACTGCCGTTTACTTTACCCTTTTGCCCATACCGGTCGAAGACAGAAAAATCGTTGAATACCATACTTCCGGTTGATAAATTTATCGAATCATTGATTTCGTATATTACACCTGTTTTCCTGATTCCTATTCGTGCATTTTCAAGGGAGATGGAACCGGTGAAACTTGGTTCCGAAATCAGCCCGTCCGAATAAAAACGCAGTCCGACGTTGCCTTCAAGTCCGTAAATATTATCTTCCAAATAATCGGCAAACCAACTTAATTTCAATCCGTTAATGTCGCCGTTGACAGTGATCGAATCGTGTTCCGGGCGTACAAATCCGGAAATTGTCGAATATGGACTGTCGTACGGAGAAAGGATAGCACGGAACCATAGTCCGCCGCGGGCGGAACTCCAGCCGCTTGCAAGTTTCAAATCGCCGATAGAATTGTTGTCGAAACTGATACTGTCGATGTTGAAATTACGGATAACAACTCGCGGAGCGGTCATCATGCGAGAAAGAGAAATTTCGCCCGACACGTTTCCTGCGAGCGGGAAATCGTATTCCATGTCTTCGAGCACCGTTTCAATTTTGATTTTTCCGATGTTAACCATCAGCGAATCCTGCGGATTTTCCGAAATGGAGCCGTTGATATTCAAGAATTTTATTCCCGAATGTTGCATTGCAAAATCCTGGATTTTGTACTCTCTGTCAAATAATTTGATTTGTGCGGGAAGTATTACGAAATCAGCTTCATTCACGGTCAACGAACCGCCGCCAAGGTTGATGACCATATCAGGCAATGCCTGTCGTTTTTTCCATGTCGGATATATCGTTGTTGCGAGATTGCAGGCAAGTCTGTAATCTCGCGAACGCGCTGTTGCACTGAGTTTGAGCGGAATTTCGCCTTTTTCTTCGGCAATGTTCAGATGTAGAGAGGCCGTATCCTGCTTGTCATAAATGCAAAATGCGTCGGCTTCGAAATTTACCAGACTGTCTTCTGCCGCATACTTTCCTGAAATGACTACGGAGTCGGGTAGGGGGGTACTTATACTTAAGATGTTAGCTATATTGTTCACCTCACACAATGTAAAACTGAAGTCAAAGTTTTCGTTGAAAAGTGACGGTTTTTTACGTTTCGACCGTTTGGCCGCAAACATGGAAGGGAAAGCCTGACGCAAGGATTGCTCTACGCCGTCGAATGAAAATACTCCTTTCCCGTCGAAATTCAGATATCGGGAGCTTATTTTCCACTGTTTTTCTCTGTCTCTGTCTGCCCGGTATGAGAGTGTGACATTCGGATCTTCTATCAATCTTTTTTCAGTCCGAAAACGTAGGCTGTCGATGCTGATTTGTGCAAGCATAAATTCAGGATTAAACCCTCTTACATCCGCATTTATAGAACATGAAACGATTGAATTTGGAAAATCGGCCGGCGTCAGATGCAGGATATGAGGACGAAACTCGCCTATCTCGGCTCTTAGGGTCATATTTTGCCTGTCTCCGGTCAATCTTGCGTTTCCTTGCAGTTTTAGAGGTAAATTCACGTCGTCGGAATTGATTTCTATTGACAAAGAATCACGGTCATAATCGGCTTGAGCAAAGATGTTTCTGTATAGATATCCCTTCCACATCAGGCGGTCGATATTGATTACCGCTTCGGCTTTTTTCGGGTTAAGGACGTTTGTCGTGTTCGCCGTTACATTGAAACGGCAGTTTTTGCCGTAATCCACATGGAATGAAGTGACATTTAGGGCGGGAAACCGTCCTTCGGCGGTCAGTGAAAACGACAGAATCTCAGTAAATTGCTTTATTGTCGGTGATAAACATATCAAATCTGCAGCGTTTATTCGAGAGGAGGAAATATGGAAGGAATAATTACCTAAAAAATCGGAAACAGCATCTGTAACCACGAGTTCGGAATCTGGCAGACGCACCATAAAATCCGTTAGGAAGAGGCGCTGTCCGTCTGATTTAAGTAAAAAATTCATATCATCGAAGAGAAAGCCGCATTTTTCCTTAAAGGATAGTCTTTCGAGTTTTACATTAAATTTTTTAAAATCTATGGATTCGGCATTAAGACACAGATCATTAATTCTCACGTGATTGGTATCGAATAATCCTCTTTTCGCTATCGGTTCGGAAACGACATTGTAAGATAAAGCTCCGTCATTCATCATCAGGCGGTCAATTTTGAATGTAAACGGAGAATCCGACACAGTAGCATCCGTTGCAAAAGCGTCGATAAGGAACTGAAAATTGAGTGGAGTATCGGTTTTTTCTCGTCTGATATTGACGGCGAAACTATCGATGTCTATCAAGTTGATATAAAATTGTTTTTTGAAGAATCGGAAAAAGTCGAATTTTACATTCACAGTTTTAGCAAAGAGCAGTGTATCGCCCTGTAAATCTTCGAGATACACGTCATTCAACCGAATATTATTGAAAGGGTTAAATTTTAGATTACCGATCTTTACATTGCTTTTTGTATGTTTCATAAATTCGGAAAGTGCGATATTTTTCACTTCCCGTTGTATTGGAGGCAGCCACAACAACGTAAAAACGAGCAATATAGCCACAACAAACGACAGCATTATCCTTACCGTTATCTTCACAGGCTGTTTGATTGATTATTTGTTTTGTAGACAAATTTAATAATTTTTCCATTAAAATGGCGCGAAATCTCGATAAGTATAGATCATATATATTCGCGATTTCTTTGATTTATTAATTTTTGCAATAATAACTTCCGGTTTTTAATGGAATTACACGTAATTTGTTTAACACGCTGGGGTAATTCAACTCTTTACTGTAAATTCGGTACATGTTATTGTAAATAATTGAGGAAAATTGTTTGATGCAAATTCTGTGTATTAATAGTTTTATTTTACAACTCATGTGCTGAAAGTTTGCGCCGGCAAGCTCTTGAATAAAACTAGAACAAGTAAGAAAAGTAAATCAAAGCAGGATGAACTTACCTACAAAAGTTAGACACAAAACTTTAGGAGATATTTTATGTACAGACATTATTCACAGACCGAAAAACTTCAAGCCGTGGAACCTTATTAGCAAGGTTATGGTTACAGCTTATCCCCACATCTCGATCCGGCAATGGTTACCAGCATGCTGAATAAAACATTAAGAGGAATAGACCAGGATTATATTGTTACAGAAAACTTTGACTGTATCAAAGCGAAACTAAAAAGAATGGGCCCGATAAAACACCGAACCCATTCAATATAAATCTAACAATAATCCGTCTAACTTTTTGGAGTCACCCCATTTCCAAAGGCAGGTAGTATTTACCTTTGAAGAATGTTCTTCTTTACAAGAAGACATACAATAACTACCCCCTTAACTATATCGTTTACTTACAGATCTTTAAACTTCCTTTTTCTGTCTATCACCTTGCGTACCTTACGGCACATCAAACCTCTACCAACTAGCTTTCCTCAGCCCCGGTATCAATCCTAATGATGCCATTTCTCGCAATTGTATACGTGAGACACCGAACTGACGAACATAACCCTTTGGGCGTCCCGTAAGCGAGCAACGGTTGTGCAGGCGGACAGGAGACGCATTTTTGGGCAATACTTGAAGTGCTTCGTAATTGCCTTCTTTCTTCAGTTGAGCACGCTTTGCCGCGTATTTAGCAACTAATTTGGCGCGTTTTACCTCACGGGCTTTCATTGATTCTTTTGCCATATCTCTTCCTTAATTTTTAGAATTCTTAAATGGTAAACCGAACTCGCGTAATAGCGCATAACCCTCTTCATCGGTACGGGCAGTGGTCACAAACGTGATGTTCATTCCCAGCAGTTTAGTAATGTTGTCGATGTTGATTTCAGGAAAAATGATCTGTTCCTGAATGCCGAGCGTATAATTACCACGCCCGTCAAGTTTACGCTCAATGCCTTTGAAGTCACGAATACGAGGTAAGGCAATACGGATCAGACGCTCAAGAAACTCGTACATCTGTTCGCGACGCAACGTCACGCGAGCGCCTATCGGCATCTTGCGGCGCAATTTGAAGTTTGAGATATCTTTCTTCGAAATTGTAGCAACGGCTTTCTGCCCCGTTATTAACGTTAGCTCTTGGACGGCTACATCAATAATCTTCTTGTCAACGGTAGCATCGCCGAGCCCCTGATTGACAACAATCTTTGTCAATTTAGGAATCTGCATTACCGACTTATAACCAAATTCTTTTGTCAGTGCAGGAACTATTCTCTCGAGGTAATCTTTTTTTAGATTAGCCGTTCTTGTTTTTATTGCGGCAGGTGCCACGGTTACTGCCGGATCGGAATTTTCTGTTTTCTTTGCCATTATTTAATCACCTCCCCTGATTTTTTAGAGTAACGGACTGATTGTTTGCCTTTTCCTTCCTTGAGGAATCCAACACGAGTCGGTTTTCCAGATTTAGGATCGAGTAAATTGAGGTTGGATATGTGAATCGGCGCCTCTTTCTTCTGAAATCCCCCCTGAGGATTATTCGCATTCGGCTTGGTGGACTTCGATACCATATTGATGCCTTCCACAAGAATACGCTCTTTTTCAATGAGAATCTTCAGTACACGACCGGTTTTCCCTCTATCTTCTCCCGCGTTTACGTAAACCGTATCTCCCTTCTTTATTTTTAACTTTGCCATTTTTTAATTCAAATAAAAATTATAAAACTTCCGGTGCCAAAGACACGATTTTCATATTTACGGCACGAAGTTCGCGGGCTACGGGACCAAATATACGACTGCCACGAATTTCTCCTGCGCTGTTCAACAGAACACAAGCATTGTCGTCGAATCGGATATAACTACCGTCCGCACGCCGAATTTCCTTCTTCGTCCGCACGATAATCGCCTTTGACACTGTGCCTTTTTTCATTTCACTCGAAGAGATAACATTTTTGACTGATACAACAATCACATCTCCCACGCTGGCATAACGACGACGCGTCCCACCCAATACACGGATACACAGAACTTCCCTTGCTCCTGAATTGTCTGCTACTGTAAGTCTCGATTCTTGCTGTATCAGATTTTATTCAGCCTTTGCGATTATTTCTACTAAACGCCATCTCTTGGTTTTACTCAAAGGACGGGTTTCCATTATTTTTACTGTGTCGCCTATGTTACACTCGTTTTTTTCGTCGTGAGCATGGAATTTCTTTGTCTTGTTGACAAACTTTCCATAAATAGGATGTTTTTCCTTCCATTTTACAGCAACCGTAATGGATTTATCCATTCTATTGCTGAAAACCACTCCGACCCTCTCTTTTCTTAAATTTCTGGTTTCCATTTCATTGCTTCGTTTACTTCGTTATTAATTCCCGTTGACGCAGTTCGGTTCTCATGCGTGCAATCTCTCGGCGTGAACGCGTGATAGTCGCCGGACTGTCGAGAGGAGAAATACTGTGGTTTATTTTCTTCTGTTCGTAGGCTCTGACTTCAACCTCTATGCGCTCTTTCAACTCACCAGTGGTTAAATCCCTGATTTCTGCAATTTTCATAATGGCTTACACGTTTTCGTTATTAAAATCATAATCATGTCTTACAACAAACTTCATCGTTACAGGTAGTTTCTGTGCTGCAAGACGTAGAGCTTCTTTTGCTATTTCAAAGGAGACTCCTTCTATCTCGAAGATGATCCTCCCTGGAGTGACCGGAGCAACGAACCCTTCCGGTGCTCCTTTACCTTTACCCATACGTACCTCTGCTGGCTTTTTTGTAATTGGCTTGTCCGGAAAAATTCTTACCCAAACCTGTCCCTGACGCTGCATATAACGCGTTACGGCTACACGGGCAGCCTCGATTTGTCGTCCGGTAATCCATTTCGACTGAAGCGTTTTTATACCAAAAGAACCGAATGCTAATTGATTTCCACGTTGAGCGTTGCCCTTCATCCGCCCTTTTTGAGATCGTCTGAATTTTGTTTTTTTCGGCTGTAACATAAATTCTTAATTTTCTAAGATTAATTATTTTCTTTTGCGGATGATTGATTGTATCTCTTCCTGTGATCATTACCACGGTGGTCCAAACTTCCACGACGTCCATGGCGCGCCCCTCGTCCGTTGCGTTCGCCATGTTCCCCGGCTTCTTTTGCTACTGCAAACTGAGGTGATAGGTCGCGTTTACCATAGACTTCTCCACGGCAAATCCAGACTTTCACTCCTAACAACCCGACTTTCGTGAGAGCCTCACCTAATGCGTAGTCGATGTCAGCGCGAAAAGTATGAAGCGGAGTTCGGCCTTCTTTGTACATTTCTGAGCGTGCCATCTCTGCTCCATTCAGACGTCCTGAAATCTGAATTTTTATTCCTTCGGCACCCATACGCATTGTCGATGCAATGGCCGTTTTGATGGTACGACGATATGCCATTTTGCCTTCAAGTTGGCGGGCGATATTGTTGGCTACTATCACCGCATCAAGTTCGGGGCGTCTTACCTCGAAAATATTAATTTGGATTTCCTTGTCGGTAATCTTTTTTAATTCTTCCTTCAGTTTATCTACTTCCTGTCCGCCTTTCCCGATAATCATACCGGGACGCGCGGTGCAAACGGTAATGGTAATAAGTTTCAACGTGCGTTCAATGACTATTCGCGATACACTCGCCTTAGCGAGGCGTGCGTTTAAGTACTTGCGTATCTTGGTATCTTCGAGCAGTGTATCGCTGTACTTGTTGCCACCATACCAATTTGAATCCCATCCGCGAATTATTCCCAAGCGATTACTTATCGGATTTATTTTTTGTCCCATAATTAATTTTGTTTAGCGTTTTTTGTATCCACGAACAATGTTACATGGTTGGAGCGTTTACGAACGCGATGACCTCGCCCTTGTGGGGCAGGGCGTAGGCGTTTCAATATTTCTGCTGAATCTACGGATATTGCTGTTATGTGAAGTTCTCCACCTTCCGCCTTACGTTCGTTTTTCTCCTCCCAATTAGCAATTGCAGAACGGAGCAACTTTTCTACTCTTTGAGAGGCTTCTTTGTTTGAATATTTTAAAACTCCAAGCGCACGAAATGCTTCCATTCCGCGAATCATATCAGCCACAAGGCGCATTTTGCGTGGGCTGGTGGGCACATTTCGCAATCTTGCAAAATATTGGCTCTTACTGGCTTCTTTCCTTTGTTCTGCTGCGATTCTTTTTCTAGCTCCCATAGTTTATTTCTTTTTATTGCCTGCGTGACCACGGAACTGGCGAGTTGGCGAAAATTCGCCGAGCTTGTGTCCTACCATATTCTCTGTGATATAAACAGGAATGAATTTATTACCATTATGCACTGCGACGGTATTTCCGACGAAGTCGGGTGAAATCATTGAGGCTCTTGCCCAAGTTTTAATGACAGATTTTTTGCCCGTTTCGTTCATAGTCAGAATTTTTTTTTCCAACTTGAGATTGATGTATGGACCTTTTTTTAGTGAACGACTCATATTTTTTATGTGCTTTTAATCAGGTTATTTCTTTCTTCTCTCTACTATATACTTTGAAGAATGCTTCTTAGGAGCACGAGTCTTCAATCCTTTTGAATACAATCCCTTACGTGATCGAGGGTGTCCTCCTGATGCACGTCCTTCCCCACCTCCCATCGGATGATCAACAGGGTTTTGAACGACGCCGCGAACATGCGGACGACGACCTAACCAACGGGTGCGTCCGGCTTTACCTGATTTTTCCAAAGCGTGATCCGAATTACCTACACTTCCCACGGTAGCTTTGCAGGTAGCAATTATTTTGCGTGTTTCCCCAGATGGCATCTTGATGATGGCATAGTTGTTTTCACGCGATATGATCTGTGCAAATGTTCCTGCCGAACGAACTATCTTCGCCCCTTGCCCGGGACGTAATTCGATATTGTGAACGACTGTTCCGAGTGGAATGTTCGCCAAAGGAAGAGTGTTACCTATTTCGGGCGCCGCTTCCTTTCCCGAAATAACGGTCTGGTTTACCTTCAACCCCTCAGGGGCGATGATATAAGTTTTTTCTCCGTCGATGTAGTGCAACAACGCTATACGAGACGAGCGATTCGGATCATACTCAATAGTTTTCACTGTCGCAGGAACTCCATCCTTATTTCTTTTGAAGTCGATAAGACGGAAACTGCGCTTATGTCCACCACCAATCTGGCGCATCGTACGATGCCCCTCGTTGTTGCGTCCGCCGGATTTGCGCTTCCCGAAGACAAGAGATTTTTCCGGTATAGTGGAAGTAATTTCACTAAATGTACCGATAATTTTGTTTCTTTGCCCTGGTGTTGTGGGCTTTAATTTTCGAATTCCCATTTATTTTGTTACTTAAACATTTGCAAAAAAGTCAATCTTTTCTCCTTCTTTCAGTGTTACGATAGCCTTTTTGAAAGCGGATTCACGCCCGTTTACCACACCGGATTTGGTGTAGCGCGATTTGCGTTTACCATCGTAATTCATCGTATTTACTTTCACAACTTTCACTCCATAGAGGCTTTGAATAGCCTCTTTTATCTGCAACTTATTAGCATCGGGAGTTACGCGGAAACCTACGCGGTTTTCTTTTTTTTCCGTAATTGCGGTTTGTTTCTCCGTTACAATCGGTTTTATGATGATTCCCATTGTTCAGTTCCTCTTCCTTTTAAAAGTTATTGATTGCGTTAACTGAACTTTCAAGCAGCACCAAGTGCGCTGCATCAAGCACTTTATAAGTGTTTAGTTCGTTGACGGTTGTTACGTTTGCTTTCTGCACGTTTCGTGCAGAAAGCAAAATATTTTCGTTGTTTTCCGGCAAAACTACAAGCAGTTTCTTGCCCTCGATTTTGAGGTTTTGGGTTAATTCTATGAATTTCTTTGTACTAGGGGATTCGAACACAAAGTCTTCCACTATGATGATCGCGTTGTTGCGTACTTTATAGGAAAGTGCCGACTTACGGGCAAGGGCCTTTTCTTTCTTGTTAAGTTTGAATTCATAATCACGAGGTTTTGGCCCAAATACACGTCCTCCGCCTACCATTACCGGCGAGTTGATATCGCCGTGACGCGCACCTCCTCCTCCTTTCTGGCGTCCAAGTTTACGCGTACTACCGGAAATTTCGC
>JAIRMF010000076.1 GCA_031258895.1 Dysgonamonadaceae bacterium
GATGGTCTTTACTACCCGATATTGACCTCTACTTTTGTCTATCACCTGGATGATGACAACTCCGCTGGGGTTTCTTTTCTTGCGCACAAACATGCACAAGTATACTCAAATTTATGTCGGGACACCAAAAACGGTGGCCTGGAAATTGCAAATAACTGAATATGAGATGGTTGCAAATTGAAGAGGATAAAAGTGTCGAAGTCAGGAAAAGTACAAAATCCTGCATTTTTTACCAAACTTTTTTATCAATATTTTATTAACAATCAGGAAAATAAATGAATCTTATGGAGCAACTAAATAAATTACCGGTGGGGTCGGCAACAAGCAAAACAGGCCGCCCCGTCAAACGGAACGACCTGTTTCCATGCAAACAATCCGACAAACTTACGATTTCTCCAACAGCAAAGTCTTGGTCGGCCGGTCGCATACGCTCGGCGGGCCAAAATACTGAATCGGACCGGGATAAACATACTCCGTATTCAAAGCCCATGAATCACGGTTGGCGGCAAAAGCCCCGAACGGCTTCCCGTTAAGGTCTACAAGCGCCTTCCTGATAACAGGTTTGTCGACGCCGTTGCGATGCTCTATATTCATCATCATCGTGAACGGCACACCGCCGGCAATCCATTTATCCGCCGTCGCCGTCGTGTTGCGTACCGACGACATGTAGCCCGTCAAACCAGCCCCGATCAGGCAGGACGCAGTATAACCGAGAGAATAACAGTAATCGGCGTCATAATTGGACGGCGCGGCACAACGACCCTCATATCCGAAAAAGTGAGTCTGGGCGGCAAATTCCCCACCATACCTGCCTTCCGACTTCCATTCCGAAAGCTTGGCGGCAACCATCTCGGCAAGTAACTTCTCGGTCTCTATAAGCGACACCTGTACGTTGCCGTGCGGGTCGCGATCAAGTGTTAACTGTCGAGCAACAGTGTCGGGCAGGCTTGCGTAAAGTTTCGAATTGCTGGCGCTGAGTTTGGCTGTGACGTAGGAAACCTGTTCGCTCTTCTTTATCATCTTAAATTCGGCGTCATCGGCAGAAAGAAAGTCATTAAGCTCGCGAATCAAATCCCTAAACGCCGGTATAAACTCAATCAAACCCTCCGGAATAAGTACCGTCCCAAAATTATTCCCATCCTCCGCACGACGAGCCACAACAGAGGCAACGGAAGTCACAACCTCGTCAAGCGTCAGGCCTTTCGCCTCTATTTCCTCCGAAATAAGACATATGTTAGGCTGAACCTGCAATGCACATTCAAGCGCAATGTGCGACGCGGAACGACCCATAAGCTTGATGAAATGCCAATACTTGCGGGCAGAATTACAGTCGCGCTGGATGTTGCCGATAACCTCGGAATAAACCTTGCAGGCAGTGTCGAAACCAAACGAGGTCTCTATCATCCCGTTCTTCAAATCACCGTCAATAGTCTTCGGACAGCCTATCACCCGAATGTCGTAATTCTTCTCCGCATAATATTCCGCCAAAATACAGGCGTTAGTGTTGGAATCGTCGCCGCCGATAATAACCAGAGACTTAATCCCCAACAAATCGAGAATCTCACGGCCCTTTTCAAACTGATCAACCTTCTCCAGCTTGGTACGACCGGAACCGATGACGTCAAACCCTCCCGTATTGCGGTACTCATCAATTATCTCCGCCGTCAGTTCTACATATTCGTGCTCGACAAGTCCCTTCGGCCCCATCCTGAAACCATACAAACGACTACCGGGATTAAGTCTCTTTATGCCGTCAAAAAGACCGGCAATAACATTGTGACCGCCTGGCGCCTGCCCTCCGGAAAGTATCACGCCGGCATTAACGGCCGGATGTTCGGTCTTCCCGTCTCTACGCCTGAAAATAACAACAGACTTTCCGGAAGTTTTTGGAAACAACTTCTTTATTTCCTCCCTTTCCGCTATCGACTCGGTCGGAACATCCTTCAATACCTCTACGTCGCCCTTAATAACGTCGGGCAGTTTGGGCCGGTATTTAGCCCTCTCAATTTGTAATGCACTCTTTGCCATCTTCGATTATAGTAAATTTGATTGTTAATTCGGACTGCAAATTTCGTTATTTTTTCGCAGACCGGAAAGAAATTCACGAATTATTGTTCCGCCAAACAGACAAAAGCAATAATACGAACACGTGAATATCATTTATTTCTCTTAATTTTGCGCAATATTTCCCGTTACATATCTTATGTGGAATACCGATTTAAATTGGCGGTTCATACTTCACGTCTGCGGATTGGGCCTCGCCCTCGAATCACTGTTCATATTCATCTCAGCGGCCGTAGCAGCAGGGTTCGGAGAATCACCGCTTCCCTTCATTCTTGCAGGACTGTCCTCACTGGCCGTCGGACTCGCAGTCGCCATCCCCGCACGATACCATAAAAACATGGTTATCGGCAAACGCGAAAGCTTCATCACCGTGACAATCGTATGGATACTGTTTGCCCTCGCCGGCTCAATGCCGTTCATTTTCAGCGGCAGCATAACGTTCTTCCCGGACGCCTTCTTTGAATCCTCATCTGGAATCACAACCACCGGAGCAACCGTAATAACCGACCTAAACACAACATCCAAAGGTATCCTCTTCTGGCGAAGCCTGATGCAATGGCTCGGCGGACTCGGTATAGTCGTCTTCTCCCTCGCCGTATTCCCATTGGCGGGAGGTGAGGCTGCCCATCTTTTCGACGCCGAATCGTCGGGACTGACACACGACAAGTTCCGACCACGAGTAACCCAAATGGCCAAACGCCTCTGGCTCGTATACATCGTCCTTACGGGAACACTGACAGCGCTGCTCGTCGCCGGTAAAATGGACGTGTTTGACGCTGTATGCCATGCCATGACGACTATTTCCACAGGCGGCTTTTCAACACACCAGGAAAGTATCGCCCACTGGAATTCCCTGTTTATCGAAACCGCTATCAGTGTCTTCATGATACTCGGCGCCATCAATTTTTCACTTTACTATTTCCTCCTCAAAGGACGCTTCCGTATATTCTTCAAGGACGAAGAACTGCGCTGGTTCCTCGGTATCATCGCAACCGGCGGACTGCTTGTCGGCATAAGCCTTTATTTCAACCCAAACTCCGAAACAGGCATCAACCCTTTCCGTAATGCATTCTTTCAGGTAATCTCCACCATCACCACATCCGGCTTTTATACCGGCAATTTCATCGCATGGGGGCAGGTCTACTGGATAGTTTTCATATTCTTCATGATAATTTGCGGTTGCGCCGGCTCGACCAGCGGCGGCTTAAAAACCGTGAGGGCGGTGGTTATGGCAAAGAACACAGCCGGACAATTCCGACAGCTGATCCATCCCCACGCAATCGTTCCCGTCAGACTGAACGGCAAAGCGCTGTCGTTCACCGTCGTCCAGCGTCTGATGGCATTTGTGTTTCTTTATATAGCGGTTGTTTTTGCAAGCTGGCTTATACTCTCCATTTCCGGGATACCGTTGATGGAAGCCCTGTGCGCTGCCGTTTCTTGCCTCAGTAACACAGGACCGGCCATTGGGACGGGCGCATATTCGGGCACTTTCACCGCAGCGCCGTTATTTGCCAAACTGTACATGTCGTTCCTGATGATAGTCGGACGGGTTGAAATCTTCACCGCACTGATCCTCTTCTATCCTTCGTTCTGGAAGAGATAGGGAATCATCGTCGGGACGGTATCCGTCGGCTATTACGCAGATTCGAACTGTCTTAGGAAACGAACGTCATTCTGGGAGAACAGTCTCAGGTCTTTGACTTGATATTTGAGGTTGGTTATTCGTTCTATGCCCATTCCGAGTGCGAATCCGGAATAGATACTGCTGTCGACGCCGCAATTTTCCAGCACGTTGGGGTCGACCATTCCACAGCCGAGTATTTCGACCCAACCTGTGTATTTGCAGAACGGACAGCCTTTACCGGAGCACAGATTGCATGATATGTCCATTTCTGCGCTTGGCTCGGTAAAGGGGAAGAATGAGGGGCGAAGGCGGATTCTGGTGTCTTTGCCGAACATTTCTTGGGAGAAGAAGAGGAGTGTTTGTTTGAGGTCTGCGAACGACACGTCTTTGTCCACGTACAGCGCTTCTACCTGGTGGAAGAAACAGTGGGCGCGGTATGAGATTGCCTCGTTACGGTAGACCCTGCCGGGACAAATGATTCTTATTGGGGGCTGTGTTTTTTCCATCACCCGGGCTTGGACTGATGAGGTGTGCGTTCTGAGGAGGAGGTCTTGTCCGTGACTAATGAAGAAGGTGTCTTGCATATCTCTTGCCGGGTGGTCTTCTGCGAAGTTGAGTGCGGAGAACACATGCCGGTCGTCTTCGATTTCCGGCCCTTCGGCTATGCTGTATCCGAGGCGGGCGAAGATATCGCATATTTCTTTTTTGACTATTGAAACGGGATGACGGGTACCGATCCTGTATGGGTAGGGTGTTCGTGTCAGGTCTAAGTTATCGTTGCGGACGACGACGTTTTGGGACGTTTCTTTCAGGGCGCTGATTTTTTCCTGTATTTTACTTTTGAGTTTGTTCAGGTGTTGTCCTGCGATATGTTTGTTTTCTGTTGGGATGGATCGGAAGTCGTTCATCAGGTTTGGGAGAATACCTTTTCTGCCGAGATATTTTATTCGTAATGTTTCCGCTTGTTGTGGGTTTTCGGCGGTTAGGTTTTCTATTTCTGCGAGGAGTTTATTTATTTTTTCTATCATGTTATTATTATTTTTGCGACGCAAAGTTAAGTTTTTTTGTTGAGAGGCGTATAAAAACCGTTGTCATGTGGGGTTTTTCGGATTAATTCCGTTAATTTTGCGGGCTAATATGTGATTTTTATGAAGAAGAACAGTTTTGTTTCCATTGCTGACCTTTCGCGGGGCGACATTATTCGATTGATAGGTAGGGCTTCGGAGTTTGAGATGAATCCCTGCGGGACTTTGCTTGAGGGAAGGGTTTGTGCGACTTTGTTTTTCGAGCCTTCGACACGGACCCGTTTGAGTTTTGAGACTGCTATTAACCGGATGGGGGGCAGGGTTATAGGGTTTAGCGACGTTTCGACGACGAGCTCGACTAAGGGTGAGACTTTGAAGGATACTGTTAAGATGGTGAGTAACTATGCCGACCTGATTATTATCAGGCACTATCTTGAAGGGGCTGCTCGTTACGCTTCGGAAGTTGCTGACGTACCTGTTGTTAATGCTGGGGACGGGGCGAATCAGCATCCTTCGCAGACGCTTCTTGATCTTTATTCTATAAATAAGACTCAGGGGAGGCTTGAGGATCTTACCGTGACGCTGGTTGGGGATTTGAAGTATGGTCGTACGGTTCACTCGTTGATAGTGGGGATGTCGCATTTCCATCCGGCGTTTAATTTTGTTTCCCCTGGGGAGTTGCGACTGCCGGGTATTTATCGGCAGTTTATGGATTCCTGTGGGATAAGATATGCGGAGTTTACGGAGTTTTCGGAGGACGTTATTAATGGGTCGGATATATTGTATATGACTCGTGTACAGAGGGAGCGGTTTTCCGATTTGATGGATTATGAGAAGGTTAAGAATGTTTATACGCTTCGCAACATAATGTTGTCGGGTAGCAGGGATAATTTGCGGGTTTTGCATCCTTTGCCGCGTGTGAGTGAGATTTCTTACGATGTTGACGATAATCCTAAGGCTTATTATTTTGAGCAGGCGAAGAACGGGATTTATGCCAGGCAGGCTATTATTTGCGACACTCTTTCGATTTGAGTTTAGGAGTTTTATTCTTTTTAAAATTTTTCTTATGGAACTGTTGACGGTGGTTAAGGTTGGGGGCGGGATTCTTGAGGATACTGAACTGTTGAGTACGTTTTTGGAAAAATTCTCTATGCTTGACGGCCATAGGATTTTGGTACATGGCGGGGGCGTTTCGGTAACGGAGTTGGCGGCGAGGCTTGGCATTTCGACAAGGATGGTAGAGGGCCGCAGGGTTACGGATTCTGAGATGTTGCGGGTGGTGACGATGGTATGCGGCGGATTATTGAATAAAGAGCTTGTGGTTAGGTTGCAGTCTGTTG
>JAIRMF010000123.1 GCA_031258895.1 Dysgonamonadaceae bacterium
CATCCCGTATCCCGACGTGTTCTGGAATATATCCGTATCCCTGATGCCAACCATATACATGCAACGAGCCACCTGATTAGCCCATTCGTCAAGATCTTTCCTGGAATGTAGGACGACAGTAGGGTTTCCCGTGGTGCCGCTTGAAGAGTGAAGTCTAACGCAATCACGGACAGGTATCGCAGCCATCTCAAAAGGGTAATTTTTCCTAAGGTCGTCCTTGGTTGTGAAGGGGAGTTTTTTAAGGTCTTCGAGCGACCGGATACTTGCCGGTGTTACTTTATGCTCTTTAAAAACTTTTGCGTAAAAAGGTGAGCCGGATGCTGCGTGGATGGTTTGTTTAAGTTTTTCGAGTTGCAGTTTGGCCATGTTTTTCCTCGGCATTGTTTCTATTTCCTGTTGCCAATAGTTCATTGTCTGTTGGATTTTTTGATTTGGGATTACAAATGTACTGATTATTTTCTTATTCTGGTTGGGTTTTTGAGGGCGAAGTTCTTCCAGTTGCCGGCTGATTTTGCATGTTTTACGGTACCGTTTTGGTAGAAATGGCACAGCGCTACGGCCAGTCCGTCGGTAGCGTCAAGGATAGTCGGCATATTCCGGTCGGGTATTTTCAGGGTTTTTTTAAGTAGGTCTGCGACCTGTTCTTTTGACGCTCTGCCGTTACCGGTTATTGCGAGTTTTATTTTGAGCGGGGCATATTCTGCGACGGGGATGTTTCTTGATATTGCGGCTGCGATAGCGACGCCCTGCGCACGTCCGAGTTTGAGCATACTTTGCACATTTTTTCCGAAGAAAGGTGATTCGATGGCAAGTTCGTCGGGTTTAAATTCATCTATCAGGCTTATGATACGTTGGAATATTCTATTTAGTCTGACGTAGTGGTCGTCGTTTTTTGACAGTTCGAGCACTCCCATAGCTATCATGGAGGGTTTTCCGTCGGTGATTTTAAGCAAGCCGTAACCTGTGATATTTGTACCCGGGTCAACGCCGAGGATTATTTTGTTTTCCGTCATGGTGTTGCAAAGTTACTAAAATAAAATTGAAGTGCCCGCTAAGCAGTCGGACTCGTTAAAGCTCATTACGTACGCCGAATACTTTGTTACGTACGCCGAATACTTTGTTATGTACGCCGTGTACTTTGTTATGTACGCCGTGTACTTTGTTATGTACGTCGCGTACTTTGTTATGTACGTCGCGTACTTTGTTATGTACGTCGCGTACTTTGTTATGTACGTCGCGTACTTTGTTATGTACGTCGCGTATTTCATTATGTACTCGGGAATTTTCCTTGCCTTTTCGACCGAAATCCATATTTATTTGCTATTACGCATTATTCTGCGTAATTTTGCGTCCCGAAATCGAAACGTGGAATCCATTCAAATAAAAAACAAACACTTTGAACCGTTCATCAACGAAAAGATGATAGGGGAGAGAATCGAAGAAATGGCGGCAAAAATAAATGCCGACTTCGAAGGAAAAAACCCCATCTTCCTCTGCGTCCTGAACGGCGCTTTCATGTTCGCAGCAGACCTCCTCAAACATGTGAAAATTCCATGCGAAATAGATTTCATAAAACTTAAATCATATCAGGGAACAAAATCCCAGGGAAACGTGAGAGAACTTTACGGACTCTCGGAAAATATCGAAAATCGCCATATCATCATCGTTGAAGACATCGTCGACACAGGACTGACCATCAAATGCCTCACCGAAAACCTCAAAGCCCGTAAGCCGGCGTCAGTGAAAATTTCTACGCTCCTGTTCAAACCAAATGCGATGACAACAAATATTAAACCGGATTATGTCGCAATGGAAATACCAAATGACTTTATCGTCGGATACGGACTCGATTACGATGGCCTCGGAAGAAACTTAAAGAATATTTACAGATTGAAATTATGTTGAATGTAGTGCTGTTCGGCGCCCCGGGATCGGGAAAAGGTACGCATAGCAAATTGATAGTGGAAAAATATGGACTCAAACATATTTCCATAGGCGAAATACTGCGCGAAGAAATCGCAAAACAAAGCAATATCGGTCATATCGCATCACAATACGCGGACGAAGGTAAACTCCTTCCCGATGACCTGGTAATCAATATCCTTACCGAAGCAATTGACGCATCTGACGACGCCAAAGGTTTTGTCTTCGATGGATTCCCGAGAACAATCTATCAGGGCGAAGCGCTCGAAAAGATACTCCGTGAACGTAACACAAACCTCGCCGCAGTCCTGAACCTCGACGTCGAAGAAACAGAATTAGTCGCAAGAATGTTAGCCCGCGGAAAAGCAATCGGACGTGCCGATGATAATCCTGAAACTATCAAAAAACGCCTGAAAACTTACTACGATCAGACGGACCCCCTGAAAACTTATTACAGAAAGAAAGGTAAACTGTTTACCATCAAAGGCGACAGCGATATAGATGACGTATTCGAACGCATATCCGAGGTTTTTGACCGGCTGACTTTTCAGGGTAAAAAATGAGTGAATCGAATTTTGTAGACCACCTTAAAATATATGCCCGATCGGGAAAGGGAGGCAGAGGATCGGTCCATTTCCGTCGCGAAAAGTACGTCCCGAAAGGCGGACCGGACGGTGGTGACGGTGGTGACGGCGGGAATGTCATCCTTCGGGGTAACCGCAATTGTTGGACGCTTCTGCACCTCAAATTTGAACGTCATATCCTCGCCGGACACGGAGAAAATGGCTCCGGCCGGCTGAGCAAAGGCAAAAACGGGGAAGACCGTATCATCGAACTTCCACTCGGAACAGTAGTTTTCGACAGCGAGACAGGTGAATTTGTAGCTGAAATCGAACATCATGAACAGGAAATCGTAATACTGCACGGGGGACGCGGCGGAAAAGGTAACAACTTCTTCAAATCCGCAACCAATCAGGCCCCAAAATATGCGCAACCCGGAGAACCGTATCAGGAACGCCGGATAACCCTCCAGCTGAAACTGCTTGCCGATGCCGGGCTCGTCGGATTCCCCAACGCAGGAAAATCCACACTCCTGTCAACCCTCTCGGCAGCCCGCCCGAAAATCGCAGACTATCCGTTCACTACGCTTGAACCGAGCCTCGGTATAGTTGATGTTCGCGGCGTCAATTCATTTGTTATGGCCGATATTCCCGGCATCATCGAAGGTGCGAGCGAGGGTAAGGGTCTTGGGCTAAGGTTTCTGCGACATATCGAACGTAACTCCATCTTTATCTTTCTCGTACCCTCCGATTCGGCAGACGTCGGAAAAGAATACGAAATCCTGCTCGGAGAACTTGTAAAGTACAATCCGGATCTGCTCGGCAAACGGCGAATACTTGCCATATCCAAATCGGACATGCTTGACGACGAACTAAGGTCGGCTATGTTGAAAGAACTTCCCGAAACCCTTCCCCATGTTTTCATTTCCTCTTTTTCGAAGGAAGGAACGGAGACGCTGAAAGACCTTATATGGAGAGAACTCAACGGAACGATCGTTCACGATCCGGAACCCATAGTGCGACGTCCGATCGACGTCCGTACCTTTGGCCCGGAGGATGATTGCCTCTATGATGATTTTTCGGAAGACGAGGAAGATGTGAAACTGTAAAGCCGTCATTACCGGCCCCGTTCAGATTTTTATGGTCTCCATCAGCCCCAGGAGAAGCCCCCAGAGCGAGAGCGCTATGATGACCGAGCCTACCGCCATATTCAAGATCCACAGTCCGCGGGCTTTGAAGAAACGACGGAATTTTCCGGCGATAAACGTCAGGATAAACCACCACAGTAACGCTCCGAGTGCGATACTTGCGAGTCCTGTCAGGATGGAGAACCATTTTTCGTCCGGACGGATGAAATTGTAGCGTGCGAAAAGGATTATGTAGACGAAGATGATAAGCGGATTGGCGAGGGTGATGAAGAATGAAGAGATGATATCGGTGGAGAAGGAGTTGCCTGTTTCTTTGGTTTTTTTCCTGTTTTTCATGGGATTCGAACGGAAGATATAAATGCCGAAACAAAGCATCATGACACTGCCTACGATAAGTAAAGTTACTTCATGATTCTTGACATAGTCTATCATGAAACCCATGCCGAGCGCCGTCATCCCCGCGTAAAGCAAGTCTGAAAGCGCCGCCCCGACGCCGGAAAAAAACCCGTGCCACTGCCCCTTGTTCAGAGAACGTTGGATGCAGAGCAAGCCGACAGGCCCCATCGGGGCGGATACGATGACCCCGATGAGAATGCCGCTGGTAATAATATCGAAAAGTGTGATGAACAATCCGGACGTCGGTTAGAGTGCACGAATCTCCCTTAAAACATCATTGGTCTTCATGACCGCCTTGGCGCTGCTAGCGAACAACTCTTTCTCCTCATCGTCGAGGTTTAGGTCGACAATTTGTTCCGCTCCGCCTTTCCCGATAACCGTCGGGACGCCGATGCAGAGATCTTTGTGCCCGTATTCGCCCTCCAGATAGACACTGCTTGCAATTAAACGCTTGTAGTCGTTCAGGACGGAGGACGCAACGTAGGCTCCGGCAGCGCCGGGCGCATACCAGGCGGAAGTGCCGAGCAGTCCGGTTAAGGTTGCGCCGCCTTTCATGGTGTCTTCGACGACTTTGCCGAGCTTTTCTTCTTCGAGAAGGGATGTGACGGGTATTCCGCTGCAGGTGGCAAGACGTTTGAGGGGTATCATTGTCGTGTCGCCGTGACCGCCGATTACCGTCCCTTCCACTTGCAACGGATTGCATCCCAAAGCCTCGCTCAGATAGTACCTGAACCTTGAACCGTCTAACGCACCGCCCATACCGATAACACGGTTTCTTGGAAGTCCGGTCGATTTCAACGTTAGGTAGGTCATCGTGTCCATTGGATTGGAGATGATGATTAGGATGGCGTTAGGAGAATTTTCGAGGCAGTTTTCTACCACTGTTTTGACGATCCCTGCATTTATGCCGATCAATTCTTCACGCGTCATGCCCGGTTTTCTTGGTATTCCGGAGGTTATGATGCAGACGTCGGAACCGGCGGTTGCACGATAGTTGGATGTTACGCCTGTCAGTTTGGTTTCAAAGCCGAGCGTATGCGCGGTTTGTTTCATGTCGATGGCTTTACCTTCGGCGACGCCTTCTTTGACGTCCAGCATCACTACTTCATCGGCGATTCTATTGAACGCCAGGATATTTGCACAGGTGGCGCCCACATTTCCGGCGCCGATTACGCTTACTTTTGACATAGATTAATTTAATGAGTTTGATTATTCCGCAAAATTACGCTTTTTTTCGGACATATCGAATCGTAACGCACGGGCTTGCTATCATGGATTCTGCGCTTCTCAGCACATGTTCTGCGCTTCTCAGCACATGTTCTGCGCTTCTCAGCACATGTTCTGCGTTCCTCAGCACATGTTCTGCGCTTCTCAGCACATGTTCTGCGTTCCTCAGCACATGTTCTGCGTTCCTCAGCACATGTTCTGCGCTTCTCAGCACATGTTCTGCGCTTCTCAGCACATGTCCCGCGTTCCTCAGCACATGTGCTGCGCTTTAGATCGGAAGAG
>JAIRMF010000152.1 GCA_031258895.1 Dysgonamonadaceae bacterium
TCATCGCGCCGCTTATCGCGGGGGCTGTTAAAGTGACGAATGATTGTATGCTGCTTTGAAAACCGTTTATTTTGGTTAATTGTTCCTCTGGGACAATATCGGGAATAAACGCGCCTACTGCCGGAGTTTGCACACCTTGTCCCAAAGAACGCATGACGGTGCATATCAACAGAAGAATAATACTGTCGCCTCCGGCCATAATGAAAACCGCTGCAAGGAGGCTGACAAAGGCCACCGCGCCGTCCGCTATATTGATGATGTATTTCCGGTTGAACCGGTCCGCCCAAACTCCGGCAAGTGGCGAAATAAAAAACATGGGGAGAAATCCGGCAACCGTAAAAAGCGTCATCATCGATCCCGACTGGGTTTTAAGGGTTATATGCCACATAATAGCGTATTGTACAACCATCGTACCGAAGAGCGACAATGCCTGTCCAACCAAAAATAACGCGGTATTCTTTTTCCAGTTAATCATTCTCTTGCGATTTTATCCGGGGCAAAGGTAGCATTAATTTTTCTATGGAGAGGACGGAAAAATATTCTTCGAAATTGCTCCGTAAAATGTTTGGCAAAACAGAACATGACTAATGATAATCTTCGTAAATTTGCACCTCTGAAGATTCATTAATTGCGAAATGAAAAATATAATATTAGCATTTATACTGATATCCCTGATGCGGCAGACAGAAATCATGTCTCAAAATACATCGAAGGAAAGTCTTTTTACCGATAATTATGACCTGAAAACAAAAAGTGTCAATACGCTCGCATTAAGTATCGAAAATATCAGCTTCCTGAAAAATAACGAAACAGACGGCGACCTTATGCAGGGATATACCTTGCCGGGATTCAGAATAAATCCACGTCTGATATACAAACCGTCCCAAATTGTTTCGTTGGAAGGAGGCGCCGCAATGCTTAAATTCTGGGGTATGGACAAATATCCGAATTACGCGTATAGAAATATGCCGGAATGGCAAATAGATGACTATCAAACAGGATTTCACCTGATACCATTCTTCCGTGTGCAGATTCAGCCCGTCAGAGAAATAAATATCGTGCTCGGAACGCTTTACGGCGGCGATAATCATAAACTTGTCGAGCCGCTCTACAACCCCGAATTAAATATTACCGCTGACCCCGAAACAGGTGCGCAACTCCTCTACGACTCACGTATAGCACATCTCGATACTTGGGTAAACTGGGAAATATTTACCCTCAAAAATGACGTGCATAATGAGGTAATGAATTGCGGAGCCTCGTGGGCAATCCATATTACCGATCCCGAATCGTCATTAAGCCTCGACATCCCCTTACAAGCCATCATCACACACCACGGGGGCGAAATCGACACAATGTCTTCCATCTCAACCGTAATCAATGCCGCAGCCGGTATCAATACAAGATTCAAGCCCAATTCCAAATGGCTGCGACTAATAGAATTTTCGCTGATGAGAGCCGGCTCACTCGACCCCAACGCCGAACAGCAGGGCAAAGCAATATACGCCTCCCTGACAGCCGGAATATGGAATCTGAATGTCAAACTTGCGCTCTGGCGAAGCAGAAACTTTGTCAACCTATTCGGCTCTCCGGTCTTCGGAAACGTCTCAACTGCTCACGAAGGATACCCCTTATCGCCCAACACCATGTACAATCCCCGTATCAGATATGAAAAAGCCTTCGAACCGGGAATCCATCTCGGTGCAGAGGTAGAATGTTTCTTTAACCCCGCCATGCCTGCATATTACGACCCTTCCAAATACCTGTCCTTCAACTTTTCTACCGGAATATACATCAGAATAAATCCCGAAATAGTTATCAAGAAATGAAAATAATCTGTATCGACCGAAATTACGATGCTCCAGGTGACGAACCGTACGACGGCTGTTTGGGAAATGAACCGGTACTGTTCCTGAAACCAAATACGGTATTGCAACGCAACAGACGTACGTTCTTTGTCCCCGACCTTTCGGCCGATTTCCGGTTCGGGATGGAAATTGTTGTCCGTATCGACAGACTTGGTAAAAGCATTGCCCGGCGTTTCGGAAGTCGGTATTATAACGAAGTCTCGACGTGTGTATCAATTACCGAATATAGCCTCCTCAATCGACTGAAAAAGGACGGCAAACCGTGGGAAATCAGCCACGCTTTTGACAATTCCGCTGTTGTCGGCAAATTTATCCCGTTATCCCTGATTTCGACGGGCATAGACAACATTGACTTCCGTCTCGACGCCGATAAACAAACTGTCATGTCGGGAAATACCAAAAACATGCTCTTCACTGTCGAGGAAATCATTGAATATGCGAGCCGTTACTTTACTTTGTCCACCGGCGACCTGATTTTTACCGGAGCGCCTGCCGAAACCGTACGCCTTGACGCCGAAACCAGAGTGGAGGGCTATGTTCAGGACAGGAAAGTGTTGGAATTTAAGGTCAGGTAAACATGCGACAAGAGCATAAAAAAAGTGTGGACGTTGATTCATCCACACTTAAAGATACTGTTCGGGACAGGTAAACTAAAGGTCGTCAAACGCTGCCGGACACTCGCTATATTTCATCCTCCAATTCTATCTGAATCTCCCTTTTTATGCTTTGACGGAGAGAGATAAGCGTTTCGGTCGAAATCACGCCCGGTATTTCCTGTATGCAGCCGTTGAGCAGTTCGGTAAGATGCTCGTTGTCGCGTGCATAGAGTTTCAGGAGCATTGTATATGGACCGGTTGTGAAATGACACTCGACAACTTCCGGGATTTTTTCAAGCTCCGGCACCACGTTTTTGTACATCGAGCCGCGCTCAAGTTTTACCCCGATATAGGTGCAGGTGTTGTATCCCAAGGTCGCGGGATTGATTTGATAACCGGATCCGATGATAACTCTGGTTTCAATCATTTTTTGTACGCGTTGATGTATTGCGGCTCGAGATACATCGCATGCCGCCGCCACTTCCTTGAATGGTTTGCGGGCGTCATGGGTAATGATTTCCAGTATTTTCCGATCTAAATTATCAATCTTTTCCATGAAAAGGCAGGTTTACTTTTTGGGACTGTCGGCAGTTACTATGTCGTGGAGCGTGACTTTGAAGATAAGCGTTGCGTTGGCGGGAATACTTCCCGTGCCGCGTTCGCCGTAACCGAGTTCGGAAGGGATATAGAACTCGTATTCCGAACCGACGGGCATCAACTGTATTCCTTCCGTCCAGCCTTTGATGACGCCGCTGAGCGAAAATTCGGCAGCCTCTCCGCGACTGATACTGCTGTCAAACTCCGTACCGTTGATAAGCGTGCCGACGTAGTCAACTTTTACTTTGTCGGCAGCAGTCGGGTTTTTGCCTTCGCCTTTCCTGATGACTTTGTATTGCAAGCCGCTTTCGGTTGTGATGACTCCCTCTTTCGTCTTGTTTTCTTCGAGCCATGTAAGGTTTTTGTTTTTCGAACGTTCTGTGTACAGGTTTTTCACGCTGTCCACATAACTTCTTGCCGCGATACTTGTGATCCATGTTTTTTTCTTCGCGATACCGTCGATGAATCCGGCATTAACGTTGTTGTGGTTCAACAGTTTTGTGGTGTCGTCTTCGCCGGTGAGAAGGGAGTTTGTCAGCTGTCTGATGTCGGCCGAACCGATGTTTTTGCCTACTTGGATACCGAACAGGCGGGCATTGGCGGCTTTGTCGTCTTTATCGATTTTCAAGCCTTCGACCAAGCCTTGCAGGAATTGCTTGACGTTGGCGGAATCGACGCCCTGTGAGGCGAGATACTGCTCGAATCCTTCGGTCTGGCTGATTCCGAAGGCATAGGAGACTGAATCGAGAAGGCCGTCGGCCCCTTTTTTGAATGATGCTTTTGGCGTTTGAGCCGTACAGGAGAGGAGCAGCACGGTGGTCATCATGACCGGCGCTACGAAATAAATTAATTTCTTCATGTTTTATAATTTTATAGAATTAAAAATGTTATTGATTTTCTAAAAAAGCGCAGCAAAAGTAATATATTTTTTGGTACTAACATTCAAAAACGGTATTATTCTGTACTTTTGTAAGATAAAGTTCACTTTTTAACAGAAAACTCCGACATTTTACAATCCGTTTCATCCTTCCAAATTGAATAAGTCATGACGTCAAAACGCAAAATCATCAACGACCCTGTGTTTGGGTTTATCAACATTCCCGACGGTCTCATTTTCAGGTTAATAAATCACCCGTATATTCAACGTTTGAACCGTATCAAGCAACTTGGGCTTGCTTTTTACGTTTATCCGGGCGCGGTACATTCGAGGTTTCATCATTCGCTTGGCGCGATGCATTTGATGTCGGAGGCGATTGCCAATTTGCGGTTGAAGGGGCACTGTATTTCCGAGGAGGAGGAGCAGGGGGCTTTGGCTTGCATTCTGATGCATGACGTCGGACACGGCCCGTTTTCCCATGTTCTTGAGAGTTCTATTGTCGACGGTATTGACCATGAGGATATATCGTTGATGATGATGAACGTGATAAATTTGGAGATGAACGGGGCGTTGGGGGTTGCGATAGATATTTTCCGTGATGTTTATCCCAAGCGGTTTTTGCATCAGTTGGTCAGTGGTCAGTTGGATGTTGATCGGTTGGACTATTTGCGTCGCGACAGTTTTTTCACCGGTGTGACTGAGGGCAATATCGGTTCTGCCCGTATCATCAAGATGTTGAATTTGAAGGACGATCGTTTGGTGATAGAGGCCAAGGGGATTTATTCCATTGAAAATTTTCTTATGTCCCGTCGACTGATGTACTGGCAGGTTTATTTGCACAAGACGGCTGTTGCGGCCGAGAAGATGTTGAACAACACTTTGCGGCGGGCGAAGTATCTTGCCGGTTGCGGGGTTGAGCTTGAGGCGACGCCGGCATTGCGATATTTTCTTTATGGCCGGATTGACGGGAGTTGTTTTGAGGGCAGTGGGGAGGCTCTGGGTTATTTTGCCGATTTGGACGACAGTGATATATGGTGTTCTTTGAAGGCGTGGACGCGGCATTCGGACAGGGTTCTGGCTCTTTTGAGCGGGGGGCTTGTCGGTCGCAGGCTGTTTAAGATTGAGTATTTTGCTTCGCCTGTTGCGGAGGATTTGATTTTGGTTAAGAAGGCCGGTTTTGCGGATGTTTACGGTATTTCGTTGGATGATGCTGCGAGTCTGGTATCGTCTGATGAGATTTCGACCGATATGTACAGTTGGGAGGACGACAGCATTGATATTTTATTTAAGGACGGTACGACGAAGGACATTTCGGAGGCCTCCGACATGCTTAACATCCAGTTACTTTCGAAGCGTGTTCGGAAGTATTATCTTTGTTTTTTGAGGTAGTTTGCGGGTTGTTTGGGGTAGGGGAGGGGTCAAAAAGAAAGCCGTACCGCAGGATGCGTAAAACTCCATTATAACAAGATTTGAGTGCCTCGACCGAGTTTGTAATCTGCTGTGCTTAGGGGCAACCCTTTCGGGGTGCAGCCCGCCATTCGCGGGGAGGCTTGTCTCGGAATTTCAATACAATTTGATGAGTTTTCCAGTCCAACGGTACGGCTTATATTCAAATATCGTTTTTCCGGTACAAAGGTAGATATAATTTTTATAACCGCCAAATATTTTTTAATAAATTTTTTTC
>JAIRMF010000003.1 GCA_031258895.1 Dysgonamonadaceae bacterium
CATATATTTCGCAATTTTTCGCATCATTCTCTTGTTTTTTCAGAAACTATTATTACCTTTGCACCTCCCAAAGGCCATAATAAACCTCAGGGGCGTTGAAAAAAAAAACATTAAGGGCATTATAGGCATCAAGGACATTAAAAAAATAAACCTTAGGAGCATTATAAACATTAAGGACGTCAAGAAAAATATTTAGAGCGGTGGAATCACAAAAGGAAAAAATATTACATTCATACTCGCGCACGCTTTTGAACGGTGAGACGGTACAGTTCCTGTGTTCAGTGTCGAATCACAAGAAACGACCGTTAGAATACATGTACCGAGCGTCAAATAAAATACGACTGTATCAATTTTATATCAACCGGCAGACACAATAAGAGTATAGGCATACACAATATTAATATATAACAGCGAGACGAGAGTGTAAAACGGAGAAACAAAAATATAGGCGTATACAATATTAATATATAGCGTCAAAACGGGAATATGAAACGGAAAAACAGAGATATGGAGGTACAATCATGATTTCAAGAAGTATGGACATGTGGCCAAGATGGTTATACTGGACGGTATGGACGATAGCCTGGGTTTATGTAAGTGCAATCAAGGTCTGTATGTACACGAATGATTTGTATAAAAAAATTTTTCGAAAAGATAGAAATACGAATCAGCCGCATACAGGAGCGAATCAGCCACCTGGAAATATGAGTCGGCCAGACAGGGGAGCGAGTCAACCACCTGGAAATATGAATCAGCCGGACAGGGGAGCGAGTCAACCACCTGGAAATATGGATCAGCCAGATAGGGGAGCGATTCAGCCACCTGGAAATATGAGTCAGCCAGACAGGGGAGCGAATCAGCCACCTGGAAATATGGATCAGCCGGATAGGGGAGTGAGTCAGCCGGATAGGGGATCGAAGCAGACGTATACTCCTGTAAATCGGCAACATACAACTGTAATTCATCCGGATATATTCTCAACTTCCCCGTGTACAGCGGCAAGTCATCCGGATAAAGCCGTAAATAATCCGCATACACGCCCGGAATCTCCGGATACGGGCGCAAATCACCCGCGTTCCGGTTCAAACCGGCCGGATAATTGTTTAAATCAACCGTATTCCGGTGTAAATGGACCGGATATTTGTTCAAACCAACCGCATTCCGGTGCAAATGGGCCGGATACTTGTTTAAACCAGCCTTATTCAGGCTCAAATGAGACGGATATTTGTTTAAACCAGCCGTATTCCGGTGTAAATAGGCCGGATACTTGTTTAAAATTCCCGTCTCCAGGCGCCATCGAGCCGTCTAAAGGCGAACGTCCGCCGAATAAAGCCTCAATTGAGCCTCGTGCAGGCTCATCCTCCCCGGATTCAGGCACGATTCGGCCGGACTTATTTTCATCATAACCATATATATATTTAATGTAGCCTAGTATTAACTTAAACTGAGATTTCTATGGAGAAAAAGAAAGTTTACTACATGCCTGCCAAATTTGGCGACCTGTATCTGTGGCTTAGGAATTTCATAGACGGCGTTGCCCCTAACCTCGCCCGCTATGGAATCCCCGAAACCGAATTTGAATCTCTGCGAATCCTGAACTCAAAGTTCCAGGCCGCGCAGATGATTGCCGAAGGTCCCAATCCAGGCCCCGCGGACAGAATTCAACGCAGGGACACTGCGGCTGCTGTTCGTAAAGAGGCGCGCGGTATTGTCAATAAGTATCTTAAGTACAACGAAGTTCTATCTAATGAAGAACGCCGTAAACTTGGGATTCCCGTATACGACAATGCAAGAACGCCGATCGACGTTCCTAAGACCTGGCCTGACCTTGTAATCGAGGTACTTGGAGCTGGGCTTGTGAAAACTAAGTTTCATAAGCACGGCAGTACGACTACGGCTCGTCCGTATGGCGTTATAGGCGCTGTTGTTATTTATGGTGTTTCCGACCATCAGGCCGATAAGCACGATGAATTAAACAGGCATCTGCTCGCCACCCGCTCCCAGCATACCTTTGAATTTCCAGACGAAGAACGCGGTAAGACAGTCAGCATAGCTGTCGCCTGGCAGAACGAAAAAGGCCAGGTAGGTCCTTACTGCGATATTCAGTCTGTGATCATCGCCTGACGGCAGCTACGGGGAGCTGCTCAAGGAGGCGAAAAGGACGCAGGGTAGCCGCACGTCGCGCGCCTGCAACGTTAGGGGATTGTTGCAGGAAGCGGAAGTAACGTTCGGCAGTCGGAAACCGGACTTCGGCACACGGGGAGTTTTGTTGAGGAAGGGAGATTCGACGCTCTGCGGACGCAAATTGTAGGAGATCAGCGCAAAAATATTGCGCTATATGTTGATATTGAAGTTACAGGGCGCCAATCCGGCGCTCCGTGACTTTGGTATAAAGTTCTGGAGTTTTATAATAACCGTATAGAATTTTAAACCAATGAACGAGGAAACGTTTGAACGCGTCTCAATGGTTGTTATAGCGCTGCTGTGCTACGCTGCAACGCCGCTGCTGTTCCAAAACGACGCCTTCTACTCCATAACAATAGGGGAGTGGATCGTTTCGCACGGCGTCGACATGAAAGACCATTTCTCCATGCACGACCTGCCCTACACCTACCCGCACTGGGCGTTCGACGTGTTTATTTACGTCCTCTATGCGGTCGGATCGTTCACCGGAATCTACATCGCAACCGTCTGTCTGGCCATCGCGCTCGGCCTGCTGCTCTATACAATAAACAGGGAAATCTCCGGAAACAGCATCGTCGCGCTGTTCGTCACGGTTTTCGTCATCTTCGTCCTCTACGGCGGCTTCATAACCGCAAGGGCGCAGCTCGTGAGCTACATCCTGCTGCTGCTAACCGTCTACTTTATCGAAAAATACCTCAGGACCGGCATGCTCTACTTCCCTATCTTTCTGTTCCTTATCGCCGTCGTTATCGCCAACACCCATGCGGCCGTGTTCCCGTTCTTCTTCATCCTCTTCCTGCCCTATATCTGCAGTGTGGTCGTCTCCACGCGCTGCAGCGATTTCTACGGCAGCAAACAGCAAGTCTATACGGCCAGGGTGATTCTCTCAAACAACTACTTGACAAAATATCTCGCCGTAACAGCCGTCATCTGTCTTGCCGCCGGCCTGATAACCCCCATCGGAAACACCCCCTACCTCTATCTGTACAAGACGCTTGCCGGAACAAGCCTCAGGAACATCATCGAACACAGCCCGATGGTCCTTATACTCTCCCCGAAAACGATGATTATCCTGCTGGCGTTTATTTTAATAATCATATTACTCGAAGTAAAGATCCGTCTGTGCGATCTGTTCATGCTTGCCGGCCTGTTTCTCATGGCGCTGGCGCACCAACGGCACCTATCGCTTCTGGCAGTCATCGGGGCGCCCATTTTCGCAAGAATGTTCGGCGATTACCTCAAAAAGGCGCCCGAAACGGACATCTATCTGGACAAAATATTCCTCAAACCGAAAGCATTAACCGTCATGGCGGTTGTTTTCACCGTCATGTTCGTCACAATGCGCGCCAATTTCCGCATATTTCCCTACAACGGCCGCATAACAGCCAACTACAACTTTTTAATAAAGCCTACAATCGACGAAACGTCCTACCCGGTGGCTGCCTGCGACTACATAAAAAACAACCTGAACCTCGACACGGTCAGACTGTTCAACGAGTACGACAACGGCAGCTACCTGATGTTCAGAGGGCTCCCCGTGTTCGTCGATTCGCGCGCCGACCTCTACACCTTACCGTTCAACGGGACTGACGACGTCCTCCAGGAGTATTTCGACGTCACACGGATACGCAAATTCTATGACGAGACGTTCGAAAAGTACTCCATAACGCACCTGCTGATAAAATGCGCCTCCCCACTAACCGTCATCCTCGCCAGAGATATCCGCTATCGCGAGCTGTTCTGGGACGACAACTTCGTTCTGTACAGCCGTAACGCCGAACCGCCCGAAGAAACAACAACAACAACGCCATGAAAGCAAAAGTCTACTTTACCGACATGCGAACCAGGCCCGGACGTAACCTGCTCGACAAACTATCCGCGCTGATCGTCAAAGCAGGCGTCGAAAACATCGACCTGAAAGACAAATTCGTAGCTCTAAAAATACATTTCGGCGAACCAGGCAACCTCTCCTACATCCGTCCCAATTACGCCGCCCGCATAGCGCAGCACCTTATACAACACCGCGCGAAACCCTTCCTTACAGACGCAGGAACTCTATACTTAGGCCGCCGCTCCAACGCCATAGACCACATAAACGCCGCTTTCGAAAACGGTTTCAACCCTCTATCTGTGCCCTGTCCCGTTATTATTGCCGACGGCATCAAAGCAATCGACTACGTCGAAATTCCCATCAACCAAAAGTACTGTCAGACTGCGAAAATCGCCGCTGCAATCGCACAATCCGACGTTATAGTCTCGCTAAACCACTTTAAAGGGCACGAACAGACCGGTCTAGGCGGCGCAATCAAAAACTTAGGCATGGGTTCCGCCTCTGTTGCCGGCAAACTCGAACTTCATTCTTCCTCCAAGCCGGTTATAAAGCCGCAAGACTGCGTTGCATGCGGCCAATGCGTAAAACACTGCGCCTCAAACGCCGTCCTAATCGGGCAAAACAACAAAGCGGAAATAAACTACAACCGTTGCGTCGGATGCGGCCAGTGCGTAGCCGTCTGTCAATACGAGGCAGCTCAGCCGGTCTGGGACGACTCCGTCGACGTCCTGTGTTACAAAATCGCCGAATACGCCCTCGCCGTGACAATGAACAAACCTCATTTCCACATCAATTTTATAATGGACGTATCCCCAAACTGCGACTGCTGGAACTGCAACGACGCCGCGATCGTCCCCAACATAGGTATGGCTGCCTCGTTCGACCCCGTCGCAATCGACAACTTCTCCGCGCAAATGGTCAATCAGCACGCCGCAAACCCCCATACAGCCCTCAAAACACAACGTCCAAACGAACTCCAAAACGTCGATAAATTCCAACTCCTCCACCCAAACACCAACTGGAAAGCAGGACTCGAATACGCCGAACAAATAGGACTCGGAAAGGTGGATTATGATGTTATAACCGTCTGAACACAACTTCAACAAGCATTTTCAAAAAAAAATTGCAAAAATCATTGCGTATTTAAAAAATAGTCGTACCTTTGCAGTCTCAAAACCAAAAAACGGCGCTATAGCTCAGTTGGTAGAGCAACGGACTGAAAATCCGTGTGTCCCTAGTTCGATTCTTGGTGGCGCCACCCAGGTGAGAGATGAGAAAAACAAGAGCCTCGGAAGTAATTTACTTTCGGGGCTTTCGTTTTGTATGAAGAAAACAAAACAGACACCTCCGTTCAGCCGCCGGATACGCGTCTGCACGTAGCGGCAATACATACATATATGGTGTGTCCGTCCGAAAAAAATATTAAAAAAGAATTGCTACCTTTGTAGCCTGAATTTTCCCCCAAAATAACAAATAATACAAATGAAACAAATAACGTTGCATGCGGTCGCCATCGCAATATTCGCAGCCCTGTCAATGCTCTACTTCAAGCCCTCTTACGAGGGAAAAACACTCCAACAAGGCGATATATCACAATGGAAAGGAATGAGCAAAGAACTGAACGATTATGCAAAAAACAACCCCGGCGCACGATCCGCCTGGTCAGGTACAATGTTCTCCGGAATGCCCTCCTATAACTTCATAACAGTCGGAGACCCGCCGGATTACACCTACAACATCCAACGAATATTCCACCTCGGCAAGGCGGAGGAAACAGGACCAATATTCGCCTGCCTGGTCTGCGCCTACATATTCCTCTTCCTCCTCACAGGAAACATTACAATATCAATTCTCGGCGCCGTCGGGTGCGGCTTCGCTTCATACAACCCGATAATCCTCCATGCAGGACACGTTACAAAAGCGTGGGCAATAGCATTCATGCCGCTCGTGCTGTCCGGTATGTTGCTCGTCTTCCGGAAAAAAATCATACAGGGAGGAGCACTGCTCGCACTCGGACTGACAATGGAACTCGGCGCAAATCATATTCAAATAACATATTATCTCGCCATAGCCTGTGCCCTCATCTACGTCGCCTGGCTCGTGAACTCAATACGAAAAAAAGAATACGGCATAATCGCAAAAGGTACGGCAGTAATGGTCGCAGCACTAATACTCGCCGTCGCCCCACGATTGCCGGCAATGTACTCCAACCTCGAAATGAGCCGAACAAGCCTTCGCGGACCCTCGGAACTTACCGCACAACCGTCGCCGGACAACAACAACGATAATAAGGCCAAACTTTCTTCCGGACTCGACAGAGATTACGCATTCACCTGGAGTTATGGCAAGAGCGAAACCTTGAGCATGCTCATCCCAAACATACATGGCGGTGAATCCGGCGGAACACTCGGCAAAAATTCCCACATAGCGCAAGCGCTGAAAGCCAACGGTCAGCGAGTAGGGAAAGAAATAATATCATACACATACTGGGGAGACAAACCGTTCACGTCAGGTCCGGTCTATGCGGGCGCCGTGATATGCTTTCTGTTTGTACTTGCAATGCTGGTCATCGGAAACAAAAACAAATGGTGGCTCTTCAGCATAGCCGTACTGTTCGTACTGCTGTCGTGGGGGAAAAACCTCGCATGGTTCAACGATTTCCTGTTCTATAACCTGCCAATGTACAGTAAATTCCGAACACCCGAAATGTCGCTGGTGATAACAACGCTCCTGACGCCAATCATCGCCGCCTGGGGACTGAAATCACTGCTCGATAACAATTCACCGCCCGAAAAAATAAGAAAACAAATACTCATCTCACTCGGAATCACAGGCGGTATATGTCTTATACTGCGGCTCGCCCCTGGACTGTTCTTTAACTTCGAATCGGAATACGACCGGCAATTCTCGTCGCAAGTCCCCGAATGGTATTACACAGCCCTCATCTCAGACCGCATGGAACTGCTTAAATCCGACGCCCTCCGTTCGCTCGTCTTTATCCTTCTTGCCGCAGCAACAGTGTATTTTGTCGCAGGTAAAAACCGAAAATACGCCAAACATTCTCTGATTTTCCTCGCTATACTGACCTTGGTAGACCTGTGGACAGTCGACAAACGTTATCTGAACGATTCAAGCTTTGAGAAAAAGAAAACGGAACAAACCTTCGAACCCTCAACAGCCGACAAAATAATCCTCGAAGATAAAACACCCTCATACAGGGTACTAAACCTGACCGTAAATACTTTCAACGACGCATCAACATCCTATTTCCATAAATCAATCGGCGGTTACAGCGCGGCAAAACTTCGCCGATACCAGGAACTCGTTGATTCCTGCATCAGGCCGGAAATAAGTCTTATTGACCGAACATTCCAATCGGCAAGAACGGTCGATGAATTGATAGCACTGTCAAATAACGCGTTTGACAAAACGCCGATAATAAATATGTTGAATGGGAAATATATAATCTACAAAGAAGTGCCGATCGAAAACCGTAACGCTTTCGGGAATGCATGGTTTGTAAACAGCCTGCAAACGGTCGATAATGCCGATGAAGAACTCGCAGCGATGAAGAAGATTAACCCGAAGACAACGGCTGTGGCGGATAAACGGTTCAAAAACGAAATCGGTGAAACATCTTCCATTGCAACGGATTCGACGGCAACCATCAGCCTTATGGAATATCGTCCGGAACATCTGACATACATCTCAAAAACATCTACCGAACAGCTTGCCGTTTTTTCGGAAATATACTATAAACCCGGATGGAAATCATTTATCGACGGGCAACCCGCACCCCATTTCCGCGTCAACTGGATACTTCGAGCAATGCACGTCCCGGCAGGAGAACACAAAATAGAATTTCTGTTCGAACCGGACACATACAACATGCTTGCAAAAACAGGCTCCTGGGCGTCACTTTTAGTGATCGTTCTTGTTGTCGGCGCAGGAGTATTTTCTTTCCGCAAAGGTAAACCCGTGTCCCGATAGAGGAGTTTTTTTGGAGGGAACTTCATTGTTGTTTCAAAAACATTGTTTACCTTTGCACCCGTTATGACGAGAACAGCAACCCATACAGACATAATTTTATCTCTAAATATTATAAAATATTTGGCGGTATGGGATAATTTATTAACACACACACACACACACACACACACACACACACACACACACACACACACACAATGTAAACCTGTTTTAGCCGCGTATACGCGCATATGCGCGAGCGGCGGCCAATTTTTACCTTACAACATCCGATGCGCGGGAAACGACCGCCATAATTATGTACGCGACGTTCTTAATATCGTCGTGCAGTCGCGAAATATCAGCGTGCACTTGACAAATATTGACGTGCAATTGCAAAATATCATCGTGCAGTCATCAAATATTGACGTGCACTCGCGTAATATCAGCGTGCATTTATCAAATATTGACGTGCATTCGCAAAATATCAGCGTGCAATCGCGAAATATCATCGTGCACTCGCGAAATATCAGCGTGCGTTCATCAAATATTGACGTGCACTCGCGAAATATCATCGTGCGTTTGACAAATATCATCGTGCAGTCATCAAATATCGCCGTGCACTCGCAAAATATCAGCGTGCACTCGCGAAATATCATCGTGCACTCGCGAAATATCAGCGTGCACTCGCAAAATATCAGCGTGCACTCGACAAATAATGACAAACAGTCGATAAATATCAGCGTACAGTCGCAAAATATGAGCGTACACTCGGTAAATATCATCGTGCAGTCGCAAGATATCATCGTGCAGTCGCGAAATATCATCGTGCAGTCGGCAAATATCATCGTGCAGTCGCAAAATATCATCGTGCAGTCGGCAAATATCATCGTGCAGTCGGCAAATATAAAAAACACAACGTCCATACAAGAAAAAAAAAACCTAAAGCCCCCAAAAACCTTAATGTCCTAAAAAAATAAACTCCATAAATAAATAGTAACACGGACTAACGATAGTGAGAATCGTCCGTAAATAAGCAACCACTATCGCTATGTAAAAAAAAGTTTTATTACCTTTGCCGAAAATTCAACAAAACCCCAACCCTACACAACATACCAACATATCACAATGAAAAAAATCCAAACCGTAGCCCTCACACTCGCACTGATCTCATGCACAAACTACGAAATAAAAGAAATACAAGTGTCAAGAATCAGCGTCGACAGCTCCCTCAACACACCACTCAATACACCGGTGCAAATACTTATCGACTCATTCAAAAATATTATGGATGCAAAAATTAACGAGGAAATAGGCGTCGCAGAACATTACATCCCAAACGGCAAACCCCAAAGCCCGCTCGGAAACCTCACAGCCGACGCTATGCTCGACTTCGGAAACAAAACTTTTAAAAAAATAGACTTCGCACTCACAAACATCGGAGGAATACGTAACACAATCGACCAAGGCCCAATCACTATCGGAAAAATGTACGAAATATTCCCGTTCGAAAACAAAATAACAATCGTCGAAATAAATGGCAAATCAATAAATAAACTGTTCGCCTCAATCGCTGAAAAAGGAGGAGAAGGACTGTCCAAAAACGTGGAACTCATCATCAAAAACAACAAAACAGAATCCCTCAAAATCAACGGTAAACCAATCGTAGACAACAAAACATACCGCATCCTGACTTCCGACTACCTCGCCCAGGGTAACGACGGAATGACCGCGCTAACAGAAGCAATAAACATAACCGAATCAAACACGCAAATAAGAGACCTGATGATCGAACACATAAAACGCCTCACCGCAGAAAACCGCAAAATAAAATCAACTCTCGACAACAGAATAAAAATCAAATAACACAAAATGAAAAAAATATTGCATACGTCCAACAGCCCGCTGCCCATACTCATCCTCATCCTCACCCTTATAGCCGTCCCATCCGCAGCACAAAAAAAATCAATCGTAATCCTCCACCTAAACGACACACACAGTCGCATCGAGCCGCTCCCCGAAAAAAATGCACAAAATGCCGGCAAAGGAGGAATGGCGCGGATATACAACTATGTCGAAAAAGTAAGACAGGAATCCGACGTCCTACTCTTCCACTGCGGAGACCAAGTACAAGGCACGCCATACTTCAACTTCTTCAACGGCAAAGCAGAAACGGCAATCGCAAACCTGCTCCGTTACGACGCAGCTTGCCTCGGTAACCACGAATTTGACAACGGTATAGAGTTCCTCGCCGAAATGGTCCGAATGGCAAAATTCCCAATCATCGCAACCAACCTCGATTTCACAGGAACAGCAATGGAAGGCCTGACAAAAAAATACCACATAATAAAAAAAAACGGACTGAAAATCGGAATCATCGGACTGACAATCGACTTCAAAGAGCTCGTTTCCAAATCCAACTCAAAAGGCGCGAAATACCTGGACCCCATCAAAACAGCCAACAAAACAGCCGAATTTCTTAAAAATAAAGAAAAATGTAACCTCGTCATCGTCCTCTCACACCTCGGATACTACCCCAAAGAAAACAAAATCGGCGACACACAACTCGCAGAACAAAGCCGCAATATCGACCTCGTCCTCGGTGGACACACCCACACGTTTATGACAAAACCCGTCCTGTGCAAAAACTTAGACGGGAAAACAGTGATCATAAACCAAACCGGCGCTTATGGGATCTTTATCGGAAGGGTAGACATAGATTTCAAATTATCTCATAAAAAATAATTACCTTTGCTACCCTAAATCCTCCTCAATCAATGTCCGATTATCACAAAGAAAACATAGAAAACGAAGATTCCGAAAAGGAACATCCAGATTATCACGAAGATCTCGAAAAAAAACATTCCGGTTACCAAATTCCCGCTAACACCGAAATTACACGGTACGTCCTGTCAGGAATGTATCAAAACTGGTTCCTCGATTATGCGTCATACGTCATCCTCGACAGAGCCGTACCGCATATCAACGACGGACTGAAACCGGTACAACGCCGAATCCTTCATACAATGTGGCGCATGGAAGACGGACGATACAACAAAGTGGCAGGTATCGTAGGCGAAGCAATGAAATTCCATCCGCACGGCGACGCATCCATCGGCGAAGCACTCGTACAACTCGGACAAAAAGACCTCCTCATCGACTGCCAGGGAAACTGGGGAAACATACTCACAGGCAAAGAAGCAGCCGCACCACGCTATATCGAAGCGCGACTCTCAAAATTCGCCCTCGAAGTAGTGTTCAATCCCAAAACTACCGAATGGAAATTGTCATACGACGGACGAAACAAAGAACCGAAAACCCTTCCCGTAAAATTCCCGCTCCTGCTGCTGCAAGGTGTGGAGGGTATCGCAGTAGGACTCTCGTCAAAAGTTCTCCCCCATAATTTCAACGAATTGCTCAATGCATCGGTCGCTTACCTGAAAAGCGAAGACTTCATCCTCTATCCCGACTTCCAGACAGGCGGATACATAGACGTCTCACGATACAACGACGGCGAACGAGGAGGCTCAGTGAAAGTCCGTGCAAAAATCAGCAAAACCGACAACAAAACACTTTGCATAAACGAAATACCATTCGGTAAAACAACCGGAACACTTACCGATTCAATACTGAAAGCAGCCGAACGCGGAAAAATAAAAATCAGAAAAGTGGAAAATATTACCGCCGAAAATGCAGAAATAATAATCCACCTCGCTCCCGGAGTATCGTCCGACAAAACAATTGACGCCCTCTATGCCTTCACCGATTGCGAAATCAGTATCTCGCCCAACTGTTGCATAATCAATGAAAATAAACCCCATTTCATGACGGTTTCCGACATCCTGCGACACGTTACCGACAATACCCTGCAACTGCTGAAACTCGAACTCGAAATTCAACGCGGCGAACTTCTGGAAAGTCTCCATTTCGCTTCGCTCGAAAAAATCTTTATCGAAGAAAGAATCTACAAAGACAAAGAATTTGAAAACGCCGGAAACATGGAAATAGCCTTATCCCATGTTGACAAACGACTGAAAATATATTTTGAGGAAAATCACGAACTGTACCCCATCCGTGAAATAAACAGAGACGACCTTCTTCGCCTGCTCGAAATCAAAATGGGACGTATCTTGAAATTCAATAAAGACAAAGCAGACAGCCTGATTGCATCCTATCGCAACCGAATCAAGGAAATAGACCGTAATATCGAGCATATTGTGGATTATACGATTGACTGGTTCACAAAACTGAAAGACAAATACGGCCACAAGTACTCCCGCCGCACAGAAATACGCAATTTCGACACTATAGAGGCAACAAAAGTGGTTGAGGCAAACGAAAAACTCTACATCAATCGCGATGAAGGATTTATAGGTTTCGGATTGAAGAAGGACGAATACGTCTGTAACTGTTCCGATATTGACGAGGTAATTATCTTCTATAAGGACGGTAAATACAGGATAGTGAAAATCAGCGAAAAGATGTTTGTCGGCAAAAACATACTATATCTAAACGTATTCAAACGCAACGACAATCGCACGGTTTACAATGTTATCTATCGCGACGGAAAAACCGGGCCGAACTACATCAAACGATTCTCCGTCACAGGAGTCACACGGGACAAGGAATACGATCTTACAAACGGAACAAACAACAGCCGGATACTCTATTTCTCTGCCAACAACAACGGTGAAGCCGAATCCGTCAGGATAATTCTTAAACCGAAACCACGCCAGAAAATCCTTGTTTTCGACAAAGATTTCAGCGATATCCAAATAAAAGGACGAGGCGCGCGGGGCGTCACGCTGACTAAGGCGGAGATTCACAAAATTTCTCTCAAACGGAAAGGCGATTCAACCTTAGGAGGAAGGCAAGTATGGTTTGATCCCGACGTACAACGCCTAAACTATGATGGACGCGGCAAGTTGCTTGGTGAATTTTTTGCCGGCGACTTGATTCTCGTTATCGAAAAAAGTGGAAGATTCTACACAACCAACTTTGAAGAGACTAATCATTACGAAGGGCAAATAGTCGTCATCGAGAAATTCAATCCGTCAAAGACATGGTCGGCGGTATTGTTCGATAAGGATCAGCAAGGGTATCCCTATCTGAAACGTTTCGCCTTTGAGACGAGTATGAACAAAAAACAAAGTTTCATCGGCGGGAATCCGGTGTCGTCGCTTATCCTTGTCACCGACGCCGTTTATCCGCGGATTGAAGTAAAGTTCGGCAGACACGATTCATTCCGCGAACCGTTTGTGATCGATGTAGAAGAATTTATCGGAATAAAAAGTTTAAATGCAAAAGGCAAGCGCATTTCAACTTATGAAATAGCGGAGATTCGCGAGATCGAACCGAATCGTTTTCCTGAACCCGAACCGGAAAATCCGTCCGTATCGGATATAGAGATCGAGCCGGAAGAGAACGGCAAGCAGATTGATGAATTAATTGACGAAATAACGGGACAACAGAGACTGTTCTAATACTATCGGAATTTTATGAATAAGGAGGCCCAACTGTCAACCATACGTTTACTTGTCGAAAATAAAGGCGACGCCTGTCTGATTTGTACTTTTGTCAACCAATATTACCTTACGGGAAGGTTATTCAAGGGATATGTTTACCTGCCGGCTGAAGGCGAGACTCTGTTCTTTGTGCAGAGAGAGGCCGATTTACCGGATTCGCAGGTTCACCGTATTCGTAAGCCTGAAGATATCCCGGGCATCCTTAAATCTCTTAATTATCCGCTGCCAAAGACGCTTTTTCTTGAAGCGGGACAGATTCCTTACAATGATTTTCTGCGCCTTGAGACAATATTCTCTCCCGCAAAAACCGGAGACGCTACCGCTCTGTTACGTAGGGCGAGAATGATTAAGTCCGCCTGGGAAATCGAACAGATACGGATTTCGGCGGGGAAGCATGTTGAGGCGTACGGCGAGATACCGTCGTTGTTCAGGCCCGGGATGAGGGATATTGACTTCCAGATAGAGATAGAACGTCTGATGCGTCGTCACGGCTCGCTCGGTGTTTTCCGTACTTTCGGCGACATGGACATTTTTATGGGCAGTTTGCTGACAGGCGACAATGCGTCGGCGCCGTCACCATACGATTTTGCTTTGGGCGGCGCCGGAATGAGTCCTTGTTTGCCTGTTGGTTGCAGCGGCGAGACGATACATGAGGGGAATGCGGTTATGATTGATTTTGCAGGCAACTTCACGGCTTATTTGTCCGATATGACGCGTGTTTTGGCCTTCGGAAAGCTTCCTTCGGAGGTACTCAGGGCGCATCAACTCTCGATCGACATGCAAGCTCGGTTGGAAGAGGAGGTTCGCGAGGGTGTGACTTGTTCGTCGGTATGGCGTTGGTCGTTGGCTATGGCGGAGAAGGCTGGTTTCGGGGGGAATTTCATGGGTACGCGTTTCAGGGCGAAGTTTGTGGGGCACGGTATCGGTCTTGAGATCAACGAACCGCCGGTATTGACGGCTCGGTCCGAAGATGTTTTTCTTGAGAACATGGTTTTTGCTTATGAACCTAAGTTTGTTTTCGAGGGTGTTGGTGCTGTTGGGAATGAGAACACATTTATTGTGCATAGCGACGGAATTGAGAGGCTGACGACCTTTGATGAGACGATAGGACAGTTGGCAATCTGACTTTTGTAGACCGGTTGCCGGGGAGCAGGAAATTAGGAATCAACAACGAACATAAATATGAAACATCAATTAATTTATCTTATCGCGCTGTTTGCGTGTTTTCCTGCCGCGATTTTCGGGCAGGCCACACTGAACGTTCTGGATCTTTATCACGACAGTTCTTTTTCGGTTCATGGCAGGACTGTTGAATCGAAAGCTGCGGTTGGGGAGACGGGATTTCACATATTGACGGGCGGTATTTCATTTGAGGCGGTAGCGAGACCTGCTGTCGGGGCGGAGGGAGAAGAGATCTCGCTTGATTATACAGGCGGACGTTTTACGATGACTGTCGGCGGTCAGACGTACGAACCACAGTTACCCGAATGGCAGCTTTTCCCGATCGTGAACTTTGTGGAGAGTCCGTATCAGGTGGCATTTTCTTCGCTGGGCGACACTGTTGATCACCGTCAGGCCCGATTGCTGTATCATCCTGCGTTTCTTAATACCCTGCTTGGACTGCGGATCTTCGAGGCCGACATACTGAATATTCCCGGCGTGCTTTGGGACTTGCCGCGTGACGGTAACGGACGGTATTTGCTTGCCAAGTCGGAAGAGTATTTTGTTCCGCATAAGGATTCCGTTTTGAACTTGCGGCTTTACGACGAACTGTGCGGCGAGGGCCGGCCATTTTCGTCGTTTATTTTGACTGACAGGGATGCGGAGATAACTTTCGGGATTGAGGACGGGCGTTTAGTGTTTGCGGGGCATCCGTACTACCTTTTCACCAAGAATACGGCCGACCGGAACGAGATTCGCGAGCTGCGTGAACGCATAGAACAATACTACCGTGACATCGAGGATAACGCGTCCATCTTCCTTGGCGACGCCTACACGCCGGAGATTAATCCGCACAGGAATATGACGGGTCTCGTTGCGGCGCTGGAGGCGAATAAGAGCAAAGCGCCGTTCAATCCGTTTCCGTACCGACGTCTGAAGGCCGATATAGCGAAGCTTGATTCTTTGCAATCGTTAGGTCTTGAAGATTTGGGGGTAAAGATTGAGTTGTTGAGCGGTTTTTCCGCTGATTTTAACAGGAATTGGGAGTTGTTGAAGCGTTACAATCCGGTTGTTTACTCGGCCGTAGAGAACGTTTCCCGCTGGGCGGCGTTGTTTCGCTACATAAAACGGACGAATCCCGATAATTGGGCGGTTTTCAGGGGCAAAATATCGGGGAGACGGCCGAAAGACGCACCGGAAGTCAAGACGCCTACCTGGTTTGAGATCGATTACATACGTATCTTTTCCGACAGGATCGAGAAGCGTGAAATATTTTGAACAATGAAACGCTACAACAATACGATACTGTTCCTGACCGCCGCACTGATATTCGTTTTAAGTCCGGACAGGGTACTGAGTCAGGAACTGAACGCCACCGTCACCGTCAACTTCGACCGTATTCAAGATCCCGACAGGAACGTCTTCACGACCATGCAAACAGCCCTCGATCGGTTAGTCAACGGGACCCGCTGGACGGGCGAAGATTTCGCACGCAATGAGCGGATCGACTGTTCCTTTTCGCTGTCTATTGTAGAGGAAGTCTCTTCGGGCAGTTACAAGGCGGAACTCTATGTGTCGGCGTTCCGTCCGGTTTACAACGCGTCGTACGTGACCACTATTCTTAATCATCGCGACGAAAAGGTGACGTTTGATTACATCGCAAACCAGTCGTTGGAAATGAACTATACGGGATTCGATAACAATCTGACGGCAATCATCGCGTTTTGGTGCAATATGATACTTGCGTTTGACTTTGACGGTTTTTCCCAACTCGGCGGCAGCGATTATTACGATCGGGCGCAGAGGATTTCGATGGAAGCGCAATCTATTGGCTGGTCGGACTGGGATGCGTTTAGCAATAACGACAGCCGGACCTCGATCATAGACTGTTTAGCGAGCGAAGCGATGAAACCTTACAGGGAACTGTGGTACACGTACCACCGTCGCTCTTTGGACGATATGTCAACTAATCCGGCGCGCGGGCGGACGACGCTTCTTGCGGCCCTGCCGGTCTTGTCGGATGTTCGTAAGGTGCGCAATTCGGAAACTGTATTGCCGATGTTTGCGGCCTGCAAGTTAGATGAGATAGTTCAGATTGCGGAGAAGGCGTCGGATGAAGAGAAGAAGAGCCTTTACGATCTTTTGCGCGTAGTATTTCCGGGTTTTGGGCACAAAATTGAGCCGTTATTGGAATAATTCTTTACATGCCGGCGTCGTCGTGAGACGGGGGCGGTCATACACGCCGTACAAGGCAATCAAAACAACTTCTCATTGCGTCGACGGGTTTTCGTTCCAACCCATAGGCGGTATTAAAAGCTCCCATCGGTTTGCGGTGATTAAGAAAATCTCTTCGGGACGATTGCAGCGCTTGCTGCAAGTCGGAAAAAGTCTCTGGGGCGATTGCAGCAACTGCTGCAAGTCAGAAAAAGTGTCTGAGACGATTGCCGCAGCTGCGGAAATTAAGAAAATCTCTTCGGGACGATTGCAGCACTTGCTGCAAGTCGGAAAAACTCTCCGGGACGTTTGCCGCAACTGCGGGAAGCAGGAAAAAGTGTCTGGGGCGTTTGCCGCAACTGCGGAAATTAAGAAAAACTCTCCAGGACGATTGCCGCAGCTGCGGAAAGCAGGAAAATTCCTTTGGCGAGTTTTTGCTATAACAATAATGTCGTGAAAAATGCAAACCGTAAAACTTTTCGATGGAAAGAAAAAATACCTACAAAAGGGGATAAAACTAAGCAAAAAATACCTATTTATGGGTATTTTTTTTTCAATCTAACCGTTGTAATTTTGTGGCCTGATTCAAAACAACATCGAAGGTCAATGTCACGAACAATAACAATCATCCTATTCCTCGCATTATGCCTGTCAACAGCAGCACAAAACAACCCGTCCGACGTCGTAATCGGCGGGCAAATCAAAGACGCGCACAGCGGAGAGGTAATACCGTTCGTAAATATCCAAATCAAAGGCCCCGAAACATACAATGTTGAGTCCGATGACAACGGAGAATTCAAAATCGCCGCAAAACCGGGCGACTACAAGCTGTCCTGCTCCAGAACCGGATACCGTAAAGTCGTCCTAAACGCCTCCGCAAACCAATGGAACAACATCAAAATGATCCCCGATAACCAACTCGCAGAAGTCGTCGTGACGGCAACACAATCACGCAGCATCGAATCCGCGTCCCGAATAGACCGCGAAGCTATGTCACATCTCCAACCCACAAGCTTCACAGACCTGCTCGAACTGATACCCGGAAATATCTCCCAAGACCCCAAAATGGGCGCCGCAAATACAATCCAACTCCGCGAAACAGGAAATATCGCCGCCTCGGGCAGCAAAACCAACAGCCCCAACTACGCAATCTCCTCACTCGGTACCCTATTCCTTATCGACGGAGCGCCGATCAATACAGACGCCAACCTCCAGGAAATCCCCAACAACGTGTCCACCGCCGACGATAGCCGTTCAACCGTCAACCGTGGCGTCGACATGAGATCCATATCAACAGACAACATAGAAAGCGTCGAAATCGTAAGAGGAATACCTTCCGCCGAATACGGCAACCTCACAAGCGGACTCGTAAACATCAAAACAATCAGAAAAGCCGGCAAAATTACCGCTCGATTCAAAGCCGACGGCTATAGCAAGCTTTTCGCTGTAGGAAAAGGCCTCAAAATAAACGAAAACCTCATAGCTAATCTCGACGGCGGATTCCTCAACGCCAAAATCGACCCAAGAAACAACTATGAAAACTACAAACGCGTCAACGCCTCAATCCGTCTAACATACAATAAACAAAACAATAACGTCGCCTTCAAATGGACTCCCAATATAGATTACACCGCATCCCTTGACGACGTCAAAGACGACGCCGATCTTAATTACGGCGGCATAAACGAGTATAAATCCTCCTACAACTCACTTAAACTTACCAATAACATGAGATGGACCGCCCTCAAAACAAGCCCCCTGAAAGCAGTCGACATAAACTCCGCCATCACAACACAATTCGACCGCTTAGAACAGCGAAAACTCGTCGCACCAACACGATACGGACTCGCCCCGACAACCGAAACCGCCGGTGAACATGACGCCCAACTGATTTTTTCCGAATATATTGCCGATTATCTTTGCGACGGCAAGCCGGTCAACGCATTCTTCAAAATAAAAGGTCATCTTGTCTTCACGCCGGCAAACATCAAAAACGAAATTAAATTCGGCGTAGAATATAACTACACCAAAAACTTCGGCAAAGGACAAGTCTACGACGCAAGCCGACCAATAACCGCCACCGGATGGCATCACCGACCCCGCGCTTACAAAGATATTCCCGCTCTCCAAAACCTCTCACTATTCGCCGAAGACTATATCACCGCAAAAATAAACGAACATAAAACAGAACTCCAAATAGGACTCCGTTCGGTAAGTCTGCCTGGAATCGGGCAACAATATGTAATCGGTAGGGAAATATACCTCGACCCCAGAATCAACGTCAGATGGAACTTCCCAACAATAACCGTAGGCAAAAATAAGTGGAAACTCGCACTTTCCGCCGGCGGCGGGAAAACAACCCGTATGCCGACAATCAATTACCTCTACCCAAATCCCGCATACACAGACATTATACAACTCGGATACTACGATACGAAAAATCCAACCCAACATAGCCGATTCAATATCAAAACATACATCCACGATCCTACAAATTATCAACTTCAACCCGCCAGAAACACCAAACAGGAAATACGTATCGAGGCTGACTGTGGGGAAAACCGGCTTTCCGTTGCATGTTTCACGGAAGATATGACCTCCGGATTCAGATTCGCCAACTCCTACCAAGCATACACATACAAAGATTACGATGAGAGCGCTGTCGACGGAAGTTCCTTACAAGCGCCGCCAAACCTCGAAACAATACCATACGTGCAAAAGAAAAAACTGTCGGGATACAGCTCCGCGGAAAACGGTAGCAGACTGAAAAAAGAAGGCGTGGAGTTTCAATTCAACCTGCAACGTATAAAACCCCTCAGAACCGCCATAACAATCAACGGAGCATACTTCCGTTCAACCTACACAAACAGCAGACCGATGTTCGAAACAGTCTCAATGGTCGTCGGAGACAAAATTATTGCCGACAACTACATCGGCCTCTACGACCAGGATGACGGACGGGTGAACAGACAGTTCAATACCAATTTTATGTTCGATACACAAGTACCGGAAATGGGACTGATCTTCTCCGCCGCCCTGCAATGTATGTGGTACATCCGTACGCAAAGCATCTATAAAAACGGTATCCCAATCGCTTATCTTGACGTCGAAGACGGACAACTACATCCATATACCGAAGACTCGAAAAAAGACCAATACCTGCAACATCTGATTAAAAATTATAATGACGACGTCTTCCTGCTCAACGAAATACCTGTCGCATGCTACGTAAACCTGAAAGTAACAAAGAAAATCGACCGCTTCCTCGAACTTGCCCTCTTCGTAAACCGTCTGTTCGATTATACCCCAGACTACACAACCAACGGCTTCACACGTCGACGAAACGTGGACTGTTACTTCGGTATGGAACTGAATTTTAAACTGTAATATAAAAAAATATGAAAAATTTCCAACTCCCAATTCTCTACGCTTCTCTCTCCCTACTTGCGTTTGCCGCATGTAAGGATGAGGAAACAACCTTCGTCCCACATTCAACCCTCAGTATCACGGTAGACAAGCCGGAAACGGTGTTGAGTGTCGAGGCAGATACATTCACCTTCAAAAACCTTTCATCACTGGTGGAAAGTAAAGTGCCGGCACAGGGAAAAGAAATCAGACTGCCCGTAGGATTTTACAATTGCTCCTACAAAGCCAAAATACACTACCAAAACGGCGAAGTTATATCCGAAGGTATATTGCAGGGACTCAAAGAATCAATACAGGTGACAAACAACGCAACCCCCAACTTTACGTTAAATACATATATCTTCGACAACAAAGAAGACTTTATTATCGAAGAGATATTTTTCACCGGAACACTTCGATCGACAGGTACACAATACTATGGCGACGGATACGTGAAGATATATAACAATACCGATAAGGTACTATATGCCGACGGCATCGCCCTGCTGGAAAGCAAATTCCTATCCGTACAGAAATATGATTACGAACCCGACATCAAGGAAGATACGTTCACCGTTCATGCCGTCTACGTCATCCCCGGCAATGGCACCGACTATCCCGTCCCACCCGGCAAAAGCCTTACCATCTGTGATACCGGCATCGACCACCGAAATGCAAATCCTAATTCGTTTGACCTCAGTGAAGCCTCATTCGAATGGTACGACCAGTCAAACAGCCCGAGTAATATGGATATCGACAGTGAAACAGTTCCAAACTTAGACAAATATTACTGCTATACATACAGCTTCTGGGTGTTACACAACCGTGGATTCAAATCCTACGCCATTGCACGTATGAAAGTAGACAAAAATACATACCTAAAAGACTACTTCTATCAATATAAATACGTCATACACGTTCAGGGAGGTATATTTCCGATGACTCAGGAAGCTTACAAGATACCAAACAGTTGGATACTTGATGGTGTCAATTGCAGCGTCGAACCGGAACGTGTTTGGAATATCCTACCGCCCTCTGTCGATGCCGGTTGGACACATTGCGGCCTGATGGACGCCGATAAAGACCGTTATTTCAAAAGCGTTCGGCGGAAAATGCTCTATGTCGACGACAACGGACGACGTATATTGAAAGACAGTAACAATTCAACAGAAGATTTCAATACCGAAACCATCCCTTCCATAATCGAAGAACAACGATCCGCCATCAGTGCCGACGGCACAAAAGCGACTGTGGTAACATACGACGGCGTACAGCCTGTATCCAATTGAATTGACCAACGTCGAACAAAACAACCGAAGGATTACGTATGAAGGCAGCGAAATTAATACCGGTATTTTTATTCATTCTCGTACCGAAAGGAATTGCAAATGACAGCATACCTGTTGAGCAACGGATTGTAACGGAACAGAGTCTTACCCGTCAATTCTTCACCCTGCCGTATCTCAACCCCGCCTTGAAGCGCTTCCTGTTCGACTTCCGGCTGACGGAGATAAAAGCGGAAAGCGATTATGGACAAGAAAAGAAAGCAATCGCGGTACAAGAAGGCGACGGACGACAAATATACGGTGTAAACGTCCGCTCCTACATCCCCCTCCCGAACAACTGTCTCTGGGGAGATGCTTCCTATCATAACGGCGTCAGGCGCAATCTCCGGTTTAATGAAACGTCCGATGCTAGCCTGCTGTATCCTTACCTGACCGGCGACACTATTGGCGGTGACATGCAGTCGGAAGTTTATTCTTTTTCCGGAGGATACGCCGGTCAAATCCGACAATTCACATGGGGGATCAACGCCGGTTTCAGAGCAACGCAAGAATATCGCGCCGTTGACCCCAGACCCAATAATATCGCATCCATGCTTGATCTCACGGCAGGAATGGCATTCCGTACCGGAGGCAGTTACTTGGCAGGTGTAGCTATACACTTCCAAAAGTACAAACAGAAAAACGAAATCGCCTTCTACAACGAACTTGGCGATATTAAAGTTTATCACTATACCGGCCTAGCTATGGACTACGCCCGCTTCCGAACCAAAGCCGACAAAAGCCATTACAACGGCAATGCTGCAGGAGTATCCCTTGATCTCCTCCCGCAACGTCACTCGGGATGGGTAGCTACGGTGAAATACAACCATTTCAACTTCGAAAAAATTATATCCTCACTCAATGAACTAAACATGCTTGAAGCAACCGAACATGCTTTCGAGACGGAAGCAGGATACCGCAAATCCGGCAAACGGCAAAACGCTTCATTCAAGTTGAATGCCTATTCCGTCCGGCGGCAGGGGACGGAAAACATTTTCGGAGACGAATCAAGTAACAATTATCCATGGATTGCAGCCGTTGACCAGTATCGTCGGACGCAAACCGGTCTCGAAGTAGTCAGTCTTTATGAACAGACGGCAGAAGCATCCGTGCGATGGTCGCTCCAACCCGCCTTGGGATACGAGGCGGAAAAGGAACGTTATATTTTCCCAGAAAGGAAAACCAATCTGAAGAAAGCAACACTTGCTGTCCATGGTTCCCTATCGAAAATCAAAGGCAAATTCCTTTTTATTGCAAATGCCGAGGTGAAACAACATTTTCCAATACATCATGAAATATCATTGATAGACACCGAAATCGAAAATTATGCGCTCCCCGTCCTGTACAGTAACTACTATTATCAGTCCGGACGGCAGACGCACATCGAACTCAACCAACAGGTAAATTACACTCTGCGTCAGAATTACGCACTCTTCATCGCCCTAAGGTGGCAACATGGGCGTTACGTCGGCAATATAGCAGCAAATTATATAACAGCAAGCTGCGGTATCCGCTTCTAAGCCCCTACAACAATTCAAACAATTGTTCATTCATCTGTCAAAATCAGGTAGTACACTCGGTGAGACAGAAACAGTAAGTCTTCTTGATTTTTTACTTTCTCGTCAGGGATAAAAAAGGTACTGCTTGGCGCCGTCTTTCCGGATGGTGTAATGTGAGTTGTTATCAATCCGGTCGGATGTTGCAACGGAGGATATCCGACTGATGTGCAGCACGCCCGTGAAAAGGATTTTTTTGTAATTTTGCGGTGTATAATTTTAGATCGGTAATGCTTACAAAAATAATCACAGAGGATAACATTCAGGAATCAAAGAGGCTAATTAATCGTAGCCGGCACATTGTGATAGTGACTCATACGGCTCCCGATGGAGACGCTTTAGGCTCCTCGCTCGGTCTATGGCACTTTCTGAGTGAATTTGGAAAAGACGTTAAAGTAATAGTGCCGGATGATTATCCTTCGTTTTACAAGTGGCTACCGGGATCAAATAAAATTGTAATTGCCGACAGACAGCAAAAATACTCCTGCGGACTAATCCTCGACGCTGACCTGATTTTTTGTCTGGATTTCAACGAACCACACCGCATAGCAAACCTTGAAACCTGCGTCATGGAATCGAAAGCAAAAAAAATATTGATTGATCACCATTTGGATCCCGATCGGTTTTGCGAATTAACCATTTCTCACCCTGAGATGTCCTCAACTGCCGAACTTGTTTTCCGCTTTGTCTGCCGAATGGGTATGTTTGAATATATCAACGTATTTTGCGCGGAATGTATTTACACGGGAATGATGACAGATACTGGAGCATTTACCTTTAACTCTAATCGTCCGGATATATTTTTCATCATCAGCGAACTGCTTCAGATAGGAATAGACAAGGATGCAATTTACTCCAGAGTTTATAACCAGTACAGCGCCGAACGTGTGCGTCTGCAAGGTTACGTACTGCATGAAAAAATGAATCTTTACAAAAAGTACCATACTTCGCTGATCACGCTTTCGTTCGAAGAACATCAAAGGTTCAACATACAAAAAGGCGACACGGAAGGCTTCGTAAATATTCCGCTGACCATCAGGGATGTATTATTCTCGGCATTTATCCGCGAAGATAAGAATATAGTCAAGATTTCTCTTCGCTCAAAAGGTGACTTTCCATGCAACCGATTTGCTTCGGAAGTTTACGGTGGCGGTGGACACCTGAATGCCTCCGGAGGTGAGTTCTATGGGTCATTTGACGAGGCAGTCCGCAAATTTGAAGAAGGTCTGGAAAAATATAAAAACCTACTAAAGCCGGTGAATCAAAATTACTAATAATGTACTCGTAAGGAGAAAAATCTGTAACTTTGCAGCCGAAATTCATATTTACCGATGAACGATGAAACGAAGTATAATTAAGGATTTACTGAAAAATCCCGTTTTTGGGGAGACTGTTTGTGTTAAAGGCTGGGTACGCACTCGGCGAGGCAGTAAGCAGGTTACCTTTGTTGCCCTCAATGACGGTTCCACCGTACACAGTATCCAAATTGTAATCAACCTCTCCTCATTTGACGGGGAATATATAAAAGACATTACCACCGGAGCGTGTATTTGCGTAGAAGGATTGCTTGTTGAATCTCAAGGACAGGGACAGTCAGCGGAAATCCAGGCACATAAAATAGAGATTTATGGGAAGGCTGATCCGGCTGTTTATCCGCTTCAAAAGAAAGGACACACGCTGGAGTTCTTGCGTGAGATCGCTCATTTACGTCCCCGCACTAACACTTTCGGGGCTATTTTTCGTATTCGCCACCATCTGTCGTTTGCAATACACAAATATTTTAACAGGAGAGGATTCTTCTATTTCCATACGCCTATTATCACTGCATCTGACTGCGAGGGCGCCGGCCAAATGTTTCACGTATCAGCGTTTGATCCCGATAATCAGCCGCGTACAGCAGACAACAGAATAGATTTCGCCCGTGATTTCTTCGGCAGGCACACAAATCTTACCGTTTCCGGACAGTTGGAAGGCGAACTTGGAGCAATGGCACTCGGCGGTATCTACACCTTCGGACCGACTTTCCGTGCTGAAAACTCCAACACGCCGCGACATTTGGCGGAATTTTGGATGATTGAACCTGAAGCCGCCTTTTACGACATCAACGACAACATGGATCTGGCCGAAGATTTCTTGAAATACGTGATCACATATTCCCTCGAACACTGCAGGGACGACATAAACTTCCTTGCCGGAATGTACGATGCAGGGTTAGTCGACCGTCTTAACTTTGTGTTGGGCAACAAATTTGTCCGTCTCACCTATACAGAAGGTGTAGAGATTTTGGAAAAGAGCGGACGCAGGTTTGAATTTCCGGTTTATTGGGGTTCCGATTTGCAGTCGGAGCACGAGCGTTACCTTGTGGAAGAACACTTTCGTCGTCCTGTGATCATGACCAGCTATCCAAAGGAAATTAAATCGTTTTACATGAAACAAAACGAAGACATGAAGACAGTCCGGGGTATGGACGTACTCTTCCCTAAGATCGGGGAAATCATTGGCGGGTCTGAACGCGAATCGGACTGTGATAAACTGCTTGCTCGCGTCAACGAGCTTAAAATGTCGCTTGACAGTTTGTGGTGGTATCTCGATACCCGCCGTTTCGGCACTGCTCCTCATTCCGGTTTTGGTTTGGGGTTTGAACGGCTGGTGCTTTTTGTCACCGGCATGTCCAATATCCGTGACGTCATTCCGTTTCCAAGGACGCCGAATAACGCGGAATTTTAAGAATACCGTTTGTCAGGGAATATATCGGAAGATTACCTTTCTTTTGCATACATCATGATTGAATCCTGTTTCATGATACCCGGTGTTGTACGTGAGATGGGGCATGGGTGGTGCAGAATTGTTGCATTACCGCTTTTGCTGTTTACTTAGATAATTATACTGCAAGTGAGGACAGCTTTCTCCATTTCATTATTAAGTTTTCCATATCGGGTGTGAGCGGGCTTTCGAAGAAAAGTTCCTTGCTTGTGACGGGGTGTAGGAATCCCAGTGTTTGAGCGTGAAGCGCCTGCCGTGGACATATCTCAAAACAGTTGAGTATGAATTGTCGGTATTTTGACGAAGTATTTCCTTTTAGTATCCTGTCGCCGCCGTAACGAGAATCGTTGAAGAGTGGATGGCCGATATGTTTCATGTGGACACGAATTTGGTGTGTTCGTCCCGTTTCAAGGCGACATCGGACGAGGGTTGTATACCCGAACCGTTCCAAGACGCGATAGTTTGTTGCCGCATAACGCCCTTCACTGTTATCGGGGAAAGTGGTGTACTGTTGCCTGTCTTTTGGGTTTCGTCCGATGTTACATTCAATTCGTCCCTCCTCATTGCGGACATTTCCCCATACAAGTGCAATGTATTGCCGGCCTGCGGTTTTGTTCTGGAACTGGTAGCCGAGTTTGGTCTTTGCGTTAGGATTTTTGGCAATAACGAGCAGTCCCGATGTATCTTTGTCGATCCGATGGACGAGGCCGAGACGAGGATCGTCTGTATTGAATTCCTGTCGATCTTTAATGTGCCAGGCAAGTGCATTAAGGAGGGTTCCGGCGTGGTTGCCGTGTCCAGGATGGACTACTATCCCGGGCGGTTTGTTGACGACGAGGACGTCGTTGTCTTCGTAAATGATGCTGAGTGGGATGTTTTCGGGCAGGATGGTTGTGTCCTTGGGCGGATAGTCCATTAGGACGGAGATGATGTCGTTTGGTTTGACTTTGTAATTGGATTTTACGGGATGATTGTTGGCGAGAATATGGTTATTACCAGCTGCCGTCTGGATACGGTTTCGCGATGCGTTTTCGATTCTGTCTACGAGGAATTTATCCACTCTGACGGGTGTTTGTCCCTTATCGGCGGTGAATCGGAAGTGTTCGTATTTTTCAGCCGGCGGTTCCATTTCCTGACAGATGGTTATAATCATGACTCACCATTTTTCGGACGAGTTCTTCGAAGGATGTTTTTTTGGGGTTCCAGTTTAGCAATCTGACAGCTTTGGCGGGGTCCCCGCAGAGTTGTTCCACTTCGGCAGGCCGGAAATATTGGGGGTCTACTTCGATGACGGTTTTTCCTGTCCTTGTGTCTATACCTTTTTCCTCGGTGTCACGGCCTTTCCATCCGATTGTTATTCCGAGTTCTCTGAATGCGAGTTCACAAAATTCGCGTACACTGTGCATTTCGCCGGTTGCGATGACAAAGTCTTCCGGTTGATGGTGTTGCAGCATAAGCCACATACATTCAGTGTAATCTTTGGCGTATCCCCAGTCACGTTGTGCGTTGAGATTGCCGAGGTATAGTTTTTTTTGGAGACCGAGGGCTATTCTCGCGGCGGAGAGTGTGATTTTGCGTGTTACGAAATTTTCGCCTCGTCGTTCGCTTTCGTGGTTGAAGAGGATACCGTTAACGGCGAACAGGTTGTAAGCTTCGCGGTAGTTTTTTGTTATCCAGAAACCGAACTGTTTTGCTACCGCATAAGGAGAACGGGGATAGAATGGTGTTTGTTCCGTTTGCGGAGTTTCGCAGACTTTGCCGTATAGTTCGGAGGTTGAGGCCTGGTAGATACGGGTTTTCTTCTCCAGTTCGCAGATACGTACCGCCTCCAGAAGCCGCAAAGCACCTATGCCGTCGGTTTCTGCGGTGTATTCAGGGATGTCGAAGGATATTTTGACGTGAGACTGTGCAGCCAGATTGTATATTTCGTCCGGTTGTATTTTTTTTATGATACGGATCAGGTTGGAAGAGTCTGTCATGTCGCCGTAATAGAGTTCTATTCGGTTTTCACGGTGCATATCTTCGAGAAGAGTCTCGATGTACAGGTGTTCGATTCTTTGCCTATTGAATGTTGAGCTTCTTCTTATAACCCCGTGCACTTCGTAATTTTTTTCGAGCAGCAGTTCGGCGAGATACGAGCCGTCTTGTCCATTAATACCTGTGATCAGCGCTTTCTTTTTAATCATGATTTATGTTGTTTTTTGGGCTATTTCTTTTGCAATGCTATATGACAATTTAATGTATGACGATATCTTTTGAAGGAAACTTTCCTTTCTCCTTTTTGTTCCGGATATTGCGGAGAAAACTTGTGTGCAATTTTTTATGTCCAGTTTTTCATCGAAGAATTTCATGCATTTATACTGCATGTCGGGGGATGTCAGAGAGTTTAAACGGTTCAGGTCTTCAGGTTTACCGAGACGGATTCCGATGCCTTCTTTCTCGACGATTTCCTCCCAGATATTCATGTTTTCCACCACTATTGGTATTCCGTATTGGAGGAATGTGGACGTTTTTCCGGAGGACATGCCTACGTATTTTATGTTGTCGCCTGTATAGACTGTGGCATAGTCGGGGAGATATGAACAAAAT